>JABDOU010000300.1 GCA_013043085.1 Acidimicrobiia bacterium | reverse complement strand
GCCGGCGACCGACGATACATGAAGATTCTCTGGCTACGCCAGATGTCAAGGTGCTGGGTGATGGTGGCGTCTGCATCGAGGATCAGACCCTCGGTGCAGAATCCTTCCTCGAGGCTGCCAACGTCCCGCGTAATCGTGTCGGAGACGGCGTCCGGGAGATCTTCATACAAGGTGTGTTCCAAATGTGAGAGGTCAAATGCGACGACACCATGTTCTGCCGCGAGCAGAGCTTTCTCGGTGGAACCCACGACCAGCGGGAGCGACCATCCAGAGCGTTCACCGAAGGTAGCGCCCGCGGACTCGTAGAACGTTCGAATCGGACTGGCGGATAAGATTGGCGACCCCTCTATTCCTCGCCGAGATTGACGATCTGGGGAGGACCTGGCACCCTGGAGGGTGCCTCCCAATCACCTACATCCTCAAGTCCGTACTTCATGAGGAGGTGAAGATAATCCCTTTGATAGAAAACTTTGCATGCAACGTCGGGGTATAGCTCGCGGAGTCTGCGCACCTTGCGATTTTTCTTGGTCACGAGCCTTTGGTTCATCGTCGTGATCTCAATGAAGACGTCCTCATCAACGAGATAGAAATCCGGCGTGAAGAGCTTTATCGGTTCGCCGTCGTCACCGATCTCAATCGGAAATGACCGAGGTTCATAGAGATAACGGATGCCGTAGAACTCGAGCAATTTGGCGAATTGTCGTTCGCTTTCATGCGCGAAATCATGGAGGTCTGAGCCAGGCTTCCGCGGAGAGGATCCTTTCGTCGATGGCGAGCCCGCAGCACGGGGTCGACGTCGTTCGTCGCTGTCCGCTCTCCGCGTGCGGTCGTCGCGGTTTCGGATAGCGCGTTTGGATGGGCGATTCGCCCGCGATTCGTGTTCATCCGCATCGCCCCGATGGGGTTTCCGGTGGTCGTGGTCCAGATTTCCTCCGGTTAGGTCGCCTTTGCGACGGGAGCGGCCGGATCATCGGGGAAGAGTTCGTGAATCTGTCCGGCGAGTTTCTCTTGTACCGGCCCTACGGTGATGGCGAACACACCTTGACCCCGCCGGAGAACATCCACAACTTCGGATGGGCTCTTGGCGGCGAAAATCGTGTTCCCGTCGGAAAGCAGCGTGACGTCCGACAGGTCGGCATCTAGCTGCTCGCGAAGAATCTTGATGGCCTGCCGAATCTTGTTGAGACTCAATCCGGCATCGAGCAGGCTTTTCACTACCTTGAGCTGCACGATATCGCCGAAGGAATACAGGCGTTGACTCCCCGAACCGGTCGCTGAGGAGACCGACGGAATGATGAGATCGGTTCGCGCCCAATAATCGAGCTGTCGATAGGTGATATCAACCAGCTTGCAGACCTGCGGCGCCCGATACCCGGTTTCCGCGTTCTCTGTTTCCGCGTCGGCCTGGAGGGTACGTTCCGTCTCTGCGGCCTCTTCGGCCTCTTCGGCCTCTTCGGCCTCTTCGAGCTCCGCGAGTTCTGCACTCTTTGCCATGTCGTCCTCTCTCAGCGTCATCGATTCTATACGGCTGCTTACACAGATGTAATTCGAGGCGTGTAATTTCTTCGCCGTAATTACAGGGGCAACCGTACAAGCCGGTTGGAAGGTTGTCAACAACTCCTGTGGATAACGTTTCCGTTAGCTCGGACGCCCGAAATCCTCGGGGTTGATCTCATCGAGGAACTCCCGGAAGCGCTCGAGTTCGGTCTCCTCGTCGGGGCCGTCTTCATCGCGGATTTCGACCCCCGCCTCCTCGAGAACGTCGGGGTCGGCGAACAGCGGTGCGTTGGTGCGGGCTGCGAGAGCAATGGCGTCAGACGGCCGGGATGAGACGCGGACTTCTTCGCCCCCGCGATCGAGTACGAGATCGGCGTAATAGATCCCACCCCGTAGTGCCGTGACCTCGACTCTGGAGACAGTGGAGTGGAGAGACTCGGTAACCAGTTTCAGAAGATCATGGGTCAAGGGTCGCTGCGGTTCGACACCTTCGAGCGCGAATGCGATCGCCGTCGCCTCGACCGCGCCAATCCAAATCGGCAGGTACCGCTCACCCGATTGTTCTCGCAGCAACACGATTGGCTGGTTGGTCGGGAGTTCGATGCGGACTCCAACGAGCTCTACTGGTATTCCGTTCGTCACGTGCGCAGCCTATCACTGTCGTAAGCTGCGACAGCGAGCACTTCCGGATCATCCTGAAACGCTGGAATATTCAACACTGCCCAGAGTGACGGAAGGCCTCGGAAACGACCCTCCCAGTCCAATCCGTACCCGAGCAGGTGCTCCTCCCCCACTTCAAAACCGCGAAGTTCAACGGGGACATTGACGATACGGCGCTTGACTTTGTCGAGCAGAGCGACGGTTCTCACCGAGGCAGCACCCCGGTTGCTCATGACTTCTCTCAGGTATGCGAGTGACATACCGGTATCGATGATGTCTTCGACGATCACGACGTGTCGGTCGGTGACGTCGGTGCTGATGTCCATCTGGATGTTCACTCTGGTCTCGCCACCGAAGCTGCTGAGCGAGAGGAAGTCGAGTTCGACGTTGCTGTCCATTGCCCTCGCAAGGTCTGTCAGGAACATGAAGGAACCATTGAGAATGGAAACCATCACGGGTATTTCGCCATCGAGACTCTTCGTCAACTCTGCACCTAGCTGGGCCACCCGCGATTGAATGGTGTCGGCATCCACAACCTCTCGAACGATTTCAGTTGTCATGTTCGACCAGCTTGCGCAGTTCGCCGCGCAGGACGGCATTTTGAAGTTCGGATATTGCCTGACCGCACTCTGCGAGAATCTCGGTTGCCTTCTTTCGTGATGCTTCGCTTCCATGTGTCAGGAGCGGCTTCGTCAGATTGTCCAATAGATCGAGGGATCGCTCGGCCCCGAGTCGCACCTGCCTGATGTGACGAGGGTCCAGACCCTGTCCTAGCAGCCGTTTGGCTGCCCGGAGAACGGCAAGTGCCTCCTCATCGAACAGCGGTTCGCCGCTGCGGGTTGCAGAAGCTGAAACAACGTGGTGATCGATCATCGCCTTCACCTGATCCGGTGTCAGGCCTGCGGACCTGGCAAGCTCTTGAGCCGTCATTGCGAGTGGGGTGGTCGCAAAATAGGTACCGGCTGGTGCGCCCATCGGACCATCGTCACCAGCCAGCTCTTCTCCTCGCTCCCAGGCAGCCAGGTTGGATTTGATCACCTTCAGCGGAAGAAAGTGGTCGCGCTGTTGCTGAAGGATGTAGCGAATACGGCTCAGGTCTTCGTCGGTGAACGCTCGATATCCGGACTCCGTCCTTCCGGGTTTGATGAGTCCCTGCGTTTCGAGAAATCGGATCTTGGACACCGTGACCTCCGGAAACTCCTCTTTGAGAAGAGCGACCACCCCACCGATCGTGCTGCCCTCAGTCATTCCGTCCGGCGATCAGAAGGTGGTACTTACCAATGATCAACTCGTCGCCTGCCGCCAGATCAACCTTCTCGACACGCTCACCGTTTACGTAGGTTCCATTTGTTGATCCGAGATCTTCGACGGTCAAACGCCCGGACGTTGCCACCATCCGAACGTGGCGACGTGAGACCGTCACATCGTCGAGAAAGATGTCGTCGTCAGGATGACGCCCTACCGTCGTTTCGCCTTCCTCCAACAGCCATGTCACGCCCCTGTAGGGCCCACGCTCGACCACGAGCGCGTACTTATCGAAATCCCCGGGTGAGGTGACGAATGATTCGTCTGTCGTGGGGTCGAGGACGAAAGAAACAGTGGGTTCTTCAGCGTGATCACCCGCACGCTCACCCTCGACTTCCGCTTGACCCTTGTTGTCAGGTCGATCGTCGCTATCCATGGCGGCCAGACTAGCGATCAGCGTTCTCGAGTCGGCTGCGGCGCATCTGGCCCCAACCGTCGATGGCGTAGTACGCCATCGCGATGTAGTACATGACCAGGCTTATTGCACCCACGACCGCTGCCGTGACCCTCAACCAATCCCAATCGTATCCCGTTGCCAGAATGAACCATGTGATCGCGGTGTAGATGCCGAACGTAGCTCGCTTTCCGATAGTCCGGACATCGACTTTTCCTCCACCCCTGAGGGCAATGATCCCTGCCCCGATCGCAACGATCACCTCCCGAACCACGAGCAGTATGACAAACCAATCCGGGAGCGCGTCAACCCACCACCCTGCGAAAACGGACGAAACAACAGCGAGACGGTCTGCCACCGGATCAAGCAGTTTCCCGAACTCGGTGACCTGGTCGAGCCTGCGAGCAAGGTAACCATCAACCCAATCCGTTGAGGCGATGATGAAGAGCAGCCAGCCTCCCCACACCAGCTCATCGGCGCCGATCAGTAGCCACATGAATAGGGGGATGAGGGCGAGCCTTGCCAAGGATATCGAATTGGGGACGTTGACTGCGGAGCCCATATGTCGAATCTAGGCCACAAGGCCGTGGCTAGCCTGGATGATCTCATGGAGACCTCACCCGGCTCAACGCAACGGTTGCTGGTAGCTGCCGCTGCCCTCGGTTTACCTCCGATCGAGCTGCACCACTTTCCCGAAGGGACGAAGACCGCGCAGGACGCGGCAGTTGCCATCGGCTGTTCGGTTGCCATGATCGTCAAGAGCCTGGTGTTTGTCGTCGATGACCATCCTGTGCTTGCTCTCGTCCCCGGGGATCTACGCCTCGACACCAACAAGCTCGCTTCCGTGGCCGGCGGCCAACGGGCAACACGCGCTCCACTCGATCTCGTGCGGGAGGCAACCGGCTATGTGGCGGGTGGAACGCCTCCGTTCGGGCATGCGCGTTCGCTGCCGATCTTTGCCGACCAGAAGTTGGCCAGGCATGGAGAACTGTGGGCGGCGGGCGGCACGCCATCGACAGTGTTTCAGATAAGCCACAATGACTTACTGAACGTCACCGGTGCCACAGTTTGCGACATCACGGAATGACGATCCTCTGCATTGGCGAAGCGCTCGTCGACCTCATTGCCACCGATCCGGGACCGCTCGCAGACGCAACCTCATTCACAACGGTGCCCGGAGGAGCTCCTACCAACGTGGCTCTCGCTGTATCAGCACTGGGAGGGGCTGCAAGTTTGGCTGCATGTCTCGGTAGTGATGAGTTGGGAGACCTGCTGATCGGTGTCCTCACGGAATCCGACGTTGACACCACCCGGGTGCAACGCACCCACCATCCAACCACGGTCGTCCGGGTGACATCGCAACGAGGAACGCCGGAATTCAGCGTCGAGCGGGGAGCAGACAGATTTTTGGATGCCGAGATCGATCTAACCGATGTGGCCCTGGTTCATACGACAGCTTTCGCGCTTTCTCTGGACCCGGAGCGTTCGACGATTCTGCGGACATTCGAGGCTGCCGCCAAACGAGGCATCTCCACATCATTCGATATCAACTTCAGTCCCTTGGTATGGACCCAATCGATTTCGGAAGCTCACGCAATCCTCGCCAGGGCAGTCGGTTTGGCAACGTACTTGAAGTGTTCTGTGGATGACATGGCTCGGACGTTTGGACCAGATTGGGATATGGATCGCATTTACCGGTGGGGTACACCGACGGCGGTGATGACGGCGGGCCGTGATCACACAACCGTGTTCGTCGAAGGTGAGATCGTCGCAGAGGTTCCCGTCCCGCCAGCCCCGGTCATCGATACAACCGGAGCAGGAGACGCCTTCTGGGGGGGATTTCTGACTGCGGTCGAAGCCGGCAGTCCACTTACGGCTGCTGTCAACCGGGGTCATGAAGTCGCCGCCCTCAAAGTGGGCAAGGTGGGACCGCTCATAGATCGTGTGACGTAACTCTTGCGATGAGAGCGATACATCCGAGTGTCACAACAGCAAATACCAGAAACATGCAAGAGGTATCGGTCCAACGCAGGCGCCACCCGAGTTAATTCAGATGATCTGTCCGGTATCTGTTGCCTGGCATGACTCCGGCCATGCGACCTCCATCGACCGGGATGACGTGTCCCGTGACATAGCTGGCTTCCTCGCTCGCAAGAAAAACCACGACCGAAGCAACCTCCTCAGGTTGTGCGATACGTGCCAGTGGAATGTTGGCCGTGAGGGCGCCCATGACATCGTCGACGTTCTGGCGGTCCGGGAGGGCCGCACGCAGCATGGGGGTATCAATCGCGCCAGGAGCAACGGCGTTGCAGCGAATCCCCAGATGCGCATACGCCACCGCGATTGACCGCATCAGCCCGGTTACTGCATGCTTTGACGCGTTGTATATCGGGTCCGAGGGACGACCTGCAATACCGCCGTGCGAAGACATGAACACGATCGAACCTGACTTTTGAGTGATCATCGCAGGCAGAAACGCCCTGGCTGCCAGGTAGTGCGATTTGACGTTGACGCGCATCACTCGATCGAATTCGTCGGGATCAGATTCCGGGATCTGGGCCGAGTAGTGGATACCCAAATTGTTGTACAGCACGTCTATCCGACCGTATTCGCCCAATACCGCTCTCGCGAACTGATCGACCGAATCGACGTCTGAGGCATCGAGAGCGTGAAACAATTCGCCAACGTCCTGTTCTGGCTCCAGGATATCCGCCACAATGACCCGAGCGCCTTCCGATACCATCAGGCGGGCAGTTGCCAGGCCGATTCCCCTCGCTCCCCCGACAACCACCGCAACCTTGTTTTCGAGCTTCCCCACGTGATTCTCCTCACACTCTGGATGGTCAGACGATAAAAGCTTCCCGGGCACCGGTGTACTCACCGTCGAATCTGGCAGCATCGAGTGAGCTGACGTCGATGAACGGTTGCCGGCCGAGGTAGAGCGATGTGATGATCTTTCCTGTAGCAGGCCCCATCTGAAAACCGTGGCCAGAGAAGCCGGCTGCGTAAAGAAAACGGCTCACCCCCCGGTATTCGCCGATGAGCTGATTGTGGTCGGGCGTGATCGCATAGAGACCGGCGTAGCCCGATTGGATCCCGAGATCTAGAAGCCCGGGTGCCGCTCTCTCGGCCTTCTCGAGCATACGAGGCAGCCATTCGGTCGGGTCGTACGCAAGCTGGTACCCCGGTGCCTCGAGTGGATCGGAGTACCCGACGGTGAATTTCTGCTTCTCCTGGTGAAAGTAGAAGGAGGTTGCCAGGTCGATAGTGAGCGTCTCGTGCGGCTGCACGTCAGTCATGTCGACGGTCGTGACCACCTGACGGCGATAAGGGATGATTGGCATGTCCCACCCGATCATCCTGGCCACTTCGGGCGCCCAGGCTCCCCCGCAGTTGACGACGCATTCGGTGTCGATTGCTCCCGCCGATGTTGTAACCGAACGGAGGAGACCATCATCGACGTCGATCCCGATCACATCTATGTGCGTCAGGAGCAGGGCGCCTGCTGAGCGGGCCGCTCTGGCATAGCCCTGGGTTGCCGGCTCGGGCTCCGCCTTTGCATCGTCGGGCGACCAGAGCGCTGCCACGAACGCATTCGCATTCACGATCGGCGAGATCGCGTTGATCTCAGATGGATCAATGATCCGGGAGTTCACACCGTATTCGGCTTGCAGAGACACGGCCGCCTCCATGTGGTCCATTGGCACGGTCTCGTCCATCAGGTAGAGGTAACCGCCTGCCACATAGTTGATGGGTTGATCGAAGACTTCGGCGAATCGACCGTATACCTCCCTGCCGTATTTGCCCATCTGCAGATTGACGGGGTGATTGAACGACGCACGGATACCCCCGAGTGCCTTGCCGGTCGAACCCGAGGCCAGCGCCCCTCTCTCAACCAGGACAACATCAACGCCAGCCTTGGCGAGGTGGTAGGCAACGCTTACGCCGATGATTCCCCCGCCAACCACGACCACATCGGCTCGTTCTGGAATCTCCATGCCCATGAACCGAGGCTACCGGCAATGGCAGGCCGGGTCGAGTTCTTGACCAACGCTATTTCGTGTCTACGATGAGACCAAGGTTCCGTCGTTTGCCAATGAGAGGAAGCTATGCACTCGTCCAGGGTCGTATCCATCGTGGGAGTGATTGCAGCCGTAATAGGTCTGCTATTCACAGGCGCAAATACCGATGCCACCGAACTATTGCCAACGCTCAACGCTGCCGATCCTGCATTTCCGGCAGAGATCTCGACGATCTGGGGTGGGTTTGATCTGTGGCAACAAATTGTCGTCGTGCTGTTGCTGTTGGCAGTTTTGGTACTGGCGATTCGTCCGGATCGAGCGAAGCCGATGGATAAGAACTCGGCGAGAGGCGTGGGTGTAGCCGGAGCGCTCCTCGTCCTCATCTCGGTGCTGGCCTGGATTGAGGGGTCTGATCGTGCCGATACCCTTGCAGCTGGTCTGGCACAGGCCGCCGGTGCCGGACTCATACCGACAGCTTTCGACGTGACACCATCGAGCGGCTTCTTCGTTTTGATCCTCGGCTCCGTTGCAGCAACAGTGGGTGGACTCTTCAGCCTCATGCAAGGTGGCGACTCCTCCTAGTCCGTTCCAACACTCCACTGCTTGTCGGACGGACTGCTTGTCAGATGGCCCGCCCAAGTTTCCATCGCGAGGCTCACCGCACAGGGTGAGTTTGAAACCGCTTAGAGTGTCGTAGTACACCTCGAGGCCGGGACCTGTCAGACCATGCGACTGCGAACCCAACTGAGAAGACGGCTGCGCACATGAAGGCGCTCGATCCGATATCAAATGCTGAAGTTGCCTTCCTTCAGGCGCCAGGCCTGATGCGGAGCGGGCCCGTTCATTCGGCGACACGACCGTTGGCGCGCGGGAAGTTCCTATACGTCGACGACGAGAAACTGATGGTGCGCGGCGTCACGTACGGCGCTTTTCGTCCCGACGAGCACGGGAACGAATTCCACGATCTCGACAAGATCGACTTCGACTTCGCGGCGATGGCGGCGTCCGGTTTCAACGTGGTGCGCATCCCTCACACCACTCCCCCCCGGGCCCTGCTGGACATCGCCCAGACCCACGGGCTCAGGGTGATGGTCGGCCTCTCCGCCGAACAGTACGTCGGATTCCTCATGGATAAACCTTTCCGCGCTCGTCCATCGATCGAACGAGCCATTCGCGAAAAGGTACGGACCTGCGTCGAACATCCCGCGCTTCTGTGTTACGCGTTGGGCAACGAGATACCTGCTCCAATCGTACGCTTCATCGGTCCTGCACGGGTGCAGAACTACCTCAGGTGGTTGACTGATATGGTTCGGGAAGAAGATCCTGGAGCGCTCGTGACCTACGTCAACTATCCGACAACCGAGTATCTGGATCTGTTCTTCCTCGACCTCATCGCCATGAATGTCTACCTCGAAGACGACGACGATCTGGATGCATACTTGGCACGCCTTCAGAACATTGCGGGCGACCGCCCGCTACTGCTCAGCGAACTCGGTCTCGACAGTCTCCGCAATGGTAAAGAACAGCAAGCCAGGACGCTCGATCGACAGATCCGGTTGGCAGCGGACGCCGGATGTGCGGGAGCCGTCATCTTCTCCTGGACCGACGAGTGGTATCGGGGCGGTGAGGACGTCGACGACTGGGCATTCGGGTTGACCGACCGGGACCGCACTCCGAAGCCGGCTCTGGCAGCGGTTCGGGACGCCTTCACCGCCATCGAATCCCCGATACCGTCAACACCGCCCTCTATCTCGGTGGTGCTTTGTAGTTACAACGGCAGCAGAACGATCTCGGAAACCCTCGATGCCCTCCTCGAGCTCGAGTATCCAGATTTCGAAGTGATCGTGGTTGATGACGGATCCACGGATGAGACCGCATCTCTGGCGGACCGGGACGGAGTCCGGTTGCTACGCATGGAGCATCGGGGCCTCAGCAGCGCCAGAAACACCGGGCTCACGGCGGCGACCGGAGACATCGTGGCCTATATCGACGATGACGCCTATCCAGACCGCGATTGGCTGTCTCACCTCAGCCGAACCTTCATCAACACGACCCACGCCGGAATCGGCGGACCCAACATATCTCCCGCCGGCGATGGCTACATCCACCAGTGTGTGTCAAACGCGCCGGGTAATCCGTCTCATGTGTTGATCAATGATGTGGAAGCCGAACACATTCCGGGATGCAACATGGCCTTTCGGCGAGAGGCGCTTCTGGCAATCGGCGGTTTTGACACCCAATACTGGAGCGCAGGTGACGACGTCGATGTCTGTTGGCGCCTTCGCGATGCCGGCTTTACGCTCGGCTTCTCACCGGCTGCTGTGGTGTGGCACCATCGGCGCGGGACGATCAGAGCCTACCTGAAACAACAGCGGGGCTACGGGCGTGCTGAGTCGCTTCTGGCGCGCAAGTGGCGAGACCAGCTAGGCGGCAAGAACCGACTCAACTGGCACGGTACGATCTACGGCGGCGGACACACCAGGCCTCTAAGGATGAGACGACCCACTGTCTATCACGGCGTGTGGGGACAGGCACCGTTCCAGTCCGTGTACGACTCGCAGCTCGGAAGAATAGCGTCGCTGCTTTTAGCCCCCCAGATTGTGCTGTACATGATGGCTCTGGCCGTGTTGGCCATCGCCGGCGTGGCTTCGAGGCCGTTGTTATGGGCAGCCGTGCCGCTCGCGCTCATCCTCTCGGCAGTAGTTACTCAGGCGGTCGCCAGTGCTCGCCGATCGACCTTCCCTCCTCACACTCTCGAGCGTCACGGAAGACGGCGCCTGATCGCGATCACGGCCATGCTCCACATTCTCCAGCCCATCGCGAGGCTGTGGGGACAGTTGCGCCCCGCGCCGGTGCATCGGCCTGCCGGACGCCGCGCATACTTCGGCCTGTCTTGGCCACTGCCCAAAAAACTCCTGCTTTGGACAGATGACTGGCAGCCCGACGGACATCGGCTCATGACTCTCGAAACAGACCTGATGAGCGAAGGAGCGGAGGTCATAAAGGGATCTGCCGTTGCCCGGTGGGATCTCGAGATTCGGACCGGCTCGTTGGGACGAGGCCGGATTTGTCTCGCAAGTGAAGATCACACCGAAGGCCATCAGCTCGTGCGCGTCAGGGTCTGGCCGCACGTGCCGGCGATCACCATCGGGATCTTGATTGCGATGGCGACCGGTTCGGTGATTGCCGCGGTGGACTCGGCCTGGTTCGTTGCCTGGGCGTTTGGTTCTGCGTTCCTTGGCATATCTACGCTGGCTTTGCTGCAATGCAGTTCGGCAATACGTGCGTTTTCGAAACATCTGAAGCGGATCGGATTCGCCCGACATGTCAGCGACGAGTAGCCGAAATTCGCACCGGCTGAAGGTGGTTGTCACAGGGCTCATCGGCCAGCACCCGACGCTGGGAGGGATCACGTGGCACTACCTGCAATACGTGCTTGGGTTGGCACGGCTCGGTCATGACGTGTTCTACTTCGAGGATTCGGGCGAAGGACCGTACAACACCGATGGTGGAGCAACCGGATCCGACTATGTTGCAAAGACCTGTTCCCAGAACGTGTCTCACCTCGCAGACACGGCCACTCGCTTCGGCTTTGAAGAGCGATGGGCCTATCACTGTGCGGTCGATGGACAGTGGTTTGGTCTGTCGGACATGCAACGCCAGGTCGTGCTGAACGACGCCGATCTGCTCATCAACGTCTCTGGGACACTGGCCGACCCGAATTCTTATCGAACGATCGCCCGGCTTGCCTACATCGACACCGACCCGGTCGTCACTCACGCCAAGATCGCCGCTCGCGGGATATTCCGGGGGCGGGTAGACATACACGACGTTCATTTCAGTTTCGGCGAATCGATCGGCGACGAGGTACCTCAAACCGGTCATCTGTGGCGTCCCACCCGCCAGCCCATCCTCCTATCCGAGTGGGATCCGATCGAGTCCAGAAGCGATGCCTACACCACGGTGATGAACTGGACCAGCTACGAACCCCTCGTCCATCGCGGGGTTTCCCTTGGACAGAAGGATGTGGAGTTTCGCAAATTCCTGGATCTGCCGAGCGCAGTGGCTCCCGTGCGATTGGAACTTGCGCTCGGTGGCACCCGGCATCGGAAATGGGAAACGGCCGACAGCGGCAGCGCGGATCCGGATCCCGTCAAGCTCCTGGGTGGCGCAGGCTGGGGGGTGCTGGATGCCGATGTGGTGTGCCGTGGCGCCGACCGGTATCGCGACTTCATCCGCTCGTCACGAGCTGAGTGGAGCGTCGCCAAGAACGCCTACGTGCAAGGTCAGCCCGGCTGGTTCAGCGAACGTAGTGCGTGCTACCTGGCTTCCGGTCGGCCCGTTGTCGTGCAGGACACAGGCTTTGCCGACGTTCTGCCGGTTGGCCAAGGGATAGTGCCCTTCACCGATTTCTCCACCGCAGTGGCTGCTGTCGCCTCGGTCGAGGAAGATTATGCAGACCATTCCGACGCTGCCCGGTCTATTGCCGAACGCTTCTTCGATTCTGACCGGGTACTGGCACGGCTGGTCAGTGAGGCGATGGGCGACGCGTGAAAACCGAAAGCGCAGCATCCTTTGCTACCAATCCGGTCGTGCGATATCGATTGCGAAGAAGAGAAGCCAGCTCCCTGCCACGTCGAATCCTGTGATCACCCCCGTACATCATCCGGCGATTCGGGCTTGGAGAACTCTTCATCCGGAATCCCCGGCTCCAATGACTGTGGAGGTACTCCAGGAGGGTCGCTCCGCCAGTTCGGTGTACCGATTCGTTCTCGATAGCCCGGGCCCCGCCATCATCGCGAAGAACTTCGGGGACGGGTCAGACCCGGTAGAACGCAACGTCTACGAGCAGGTGCTTCCGCTGGTGGGTATCGGCGGGCCGACCTTCCTGGGTGTGGCCCACGGGGATGGCGATGCATGGCTCTTCACAAGTGAGGTCACCGGTCATGCGTATGATGAGAAAAATCCGGCCCATCGTTCAGCATTGGCAAACTGGCTCGGAACGTTGCACAGCGACGTGATGTGGGAGCCGGCCAAACTCCCTGACAAGAGTTCAGCCCACTATCTCGAATTGCTTCACTCGGCAGTTGCTGTCATGCCGGCTATCCAGCGCCGGGAGGCCAAGACCGCCCGCGTCAGGCGGGTCATCGACATCGTGCTCAGGCAGTTTGACCGACTTGAATCCCACTGGCCCGTCCTCGAAGAGTATTGCATCGCAGCACCCAGAACCATGGTGCACGGCGACCTGGTATCTCACAACGTTTTCATT
>JABDOU010000262.1 GCA_013043085.1 Acidimicrobiia bacterium | reverse complement strand
CCACACGATTCCACCCTTCCGTCGGGTAAGACCACGGGGTTGTCGATAAACGAGACGAGTTCCCGGTCGGTAATTGCTGCTGCATATGACGCTGCATCCCGGACTGCTCCGTGTACCTGCGGTGTGCAGCGGATCGAGTAGGGATCCTGCACGCGGTCGTCGCCGTGGCGATGGCTGGCGATAACAGGAGATTCATTCAGCAACGATCTCAGATTGTCGGCGCTCTCAGCCTGGCCAACTTGAGGACGCATCGCAATCAGGTCGTGGGCGAACGCCCGGTCGGTGCCGAGAAGAGCTTCCGTTGTCATCGCGCCCGCGATGTCACTGACCTTCGCGAGCTGACCCAGATCTTCGAGCGCCAGCACAAGCATGCCGAGCATGCCGTCTGTGCCGTTGATGAGAGCCAGGCCTTCCTTCGCCCTCAGTTCGATCGGCTCGAGACCAGCGTTACGGATGGCGGACAACGCGTCTTCGAGGGTGCCGTCGGCATTGCGCACCGATCCTTCTCCGATCAGGGGAAGCGCCGCCGCAGCCAGCGGGGCCAGGTCTCCGCTCGCTCCGAGCGAGCCATGTTCTCTGACGACCGGTGTGATGCCGGCATTGAGGAGATCGACGATGGCCTGCGCCACGAGCGGCCTGGCGCCCGAAAACCCCATTGCCAGGCTCCTTGCGCGGAGCAACATCATGGCCCGCACGACCTCGCTCTCCACCTCGTCTCCCATGCCTGCGGCGTGGGATCTCAGCAAGTTGACCTGAAGCTCGGCACTGCGGTCAGCGGGAATGTTCGTATTGGCGAGAGCTCCGAAACCGGTAGAAACGCCGTAGACCGGCTCAGAGGATTCGAAGAGCGCGGCCACCCTTGCCGCTCCCAACTCGAGAGCGGCGATAGCGTCGCTGCCGAGAGATATGCGGCGAAAGTTGCGCGCGACGTCTACGACATCATCGGCGTCGACTCCGGTGTTCTCTATGACCAGTGGATCCACGTCTGGAATCTATCAGTCAAACACCCGGCTCTTGTGACTTCGACCCCTGACCGGCTACGGATTCGTCAGTGCCCGGTGTTGCCTTCGAGCAAATCGAGGATGTGTGGAATGAGGTCCATGACGCTGTCGAGACTTTCTGAAACGGCCCGGGAACTACCGGGCGTATTGATGATCAACGTCGATCCCACCGAACCGGCAACCGCTCGCGACAGGGCTGCGGTTTTCGTAGCCTCCAATCCCGCGATCCGCATGAGGTGTTCGAGACCCTCGGCACGTTTGTCAATCACCCGGAGCGTGGCTTCCGGCGTCACGTCGCGGGGGCCGAAACCTGTGCCACCGCTCGTGATGATCACCCTCACCTCATCAACCAGGCCTTCGATGGCCTTCTCGATCACGTCGGTTTCGTCGGGGACGACGAGGCGACTAACGACGTCAAAACCGGCATCTGTCAGTTTCTGTTCGGCGATATCGCCGGATTTGTCCTGGCGAGTCCCGGCGACGACTCCATCACTTGCGACGAGCACTGCGGCCGTTCTGGCACTCAAAGTCATATCAAGAGCTTATGCCACCCGCCTCCTCCATACGCGTCGAGAGTTCAGCTTCGACGACGCTCTGCCCGCTCGTCGAGATAGCCTTGGCGGATGCGCCCGGTCGTTGCACTCATCATGGCGGTTGCGCTGTCAGGTCTGACAGCGGCTTCTGCCGACTCTCCCGGATTTGTTGATCCGGACACCGCGCGTTGGGAAGTGCAAACCGCGACAGGGGCCGATGTGTTCTACTTCGGCGAGATCGGTGATATACCTCTTGTTGGTGATTGGGATTGCGACGGAGTAGATACTCCTGCGATGTATCGAACCAGTGATGGTCACGTGTATATCCGCAACGCACCCGATGGCCTTGCAGATCCGCAACCCTTCTGGGGACGATGGGATGATGTGATCCTCGCAGGTGACTTCAACGGCGATGGATGCGATACCTTGGCCACGTATCAGAGAGTGTCTGGCCTCATCCATCTGTCGAACAGCCTCGGTTCGGAGCCAACTGTCGAGTACTACTTTGGTATTCCGGGCGACAAACCGTTCGTCGGTGACTTCGACGAGGATGGTGTCGACGAGCTGGGCCTCCACCGCGAGTCGAGCGGATTCGTGTACATGCGGTTTACCCACGACATCGGATTCGCGGATGCCGAATTCTTCTATGGCATTCCCGACGATCGTCTCGTGGCAGGTGACTGGAACGGGGACGGGATCGACACGGTCGCAGTGATGCGTCCGGGCGACGGAATCTTCTACCTGCGCAATGAGAACAGCCTCGGCTTCGCGGACGAGCAATTCGAAGTCGGCGATCCGGACTACGTGCCGGTCGCCGGGACATTCGGGCGACTTCAGTCACCGCCCGAGCTTCAGCCACGCAGCTTCACGATTGCGGCCACGGGCGACGTTTTGATTCATTCGGCAGTGTGGGAATCGGCTCAGGCTTATGCCGGCGCCGGCGGCTACGACTTCCTTCCTATGTTTGAACCACTGCGATCTCGCATCGAAGCTGCCGACCTGGCGATCTGCCACATGGAGGTTCCGCTCTCGAAGGACAATCGCGGCATCTCGTCGTATCCATCCTTTCGAGCACCGCGAGAAGTAGCCGACGCGATTGCCGCCGTCGGCTTCGATACATGTAGCACCGCGTCCAATCACACGATTGACAAGGGTGTCCAGGGAGCTATCGACACGCTCGGTGTGCTCGACAGTGCCGGCCTCGGTCACGCCGGAAGCGCACGCGGTCCCGAGGAAGATGTTCCTTCGCTCTATGAGGTCAACGGTGTGACCGTCGGACACATCTCATACACGTATGGGCTCAACGGGCTCCGGGTTCCGGTCGGCCAGGAGTACACGGTCAACGTCATTGACGAAGCGGCCATCCTGGCCGACGCTGCTTTGGCACGAGAATTGGGGGCCGAGTTCATCATCCTTTCGATGCACTGGGGCAATGAGTACCAGCCTGTGGAATCTTCTTTCCAGCGGTCCTTGGCCGAATCGCTTCTCGCCGATGAGGATGTGGATCTCATCCTCGGCCACCATGCCCACGTTGTTCAGCCGATCGACAAAATCGGCGACGAATATGTTGTCTTCGGCATGGGCAACCTCATCTCCAACCAGCGCACCAGTAGCAGGCGGGTGGGTGTTGACGACGGTTTGCTCGTTCAGATCTCCGTCACCGAGACCGGGGGCGGCCGCTTTGTCGCAGAATCAGTGCGTGCCACTCCTCTCTATGTGCAGGCAGATGGTCATCGGATTCTTCCGGTCTCTGACTTCCTGGGCGCACCGGATCCGTCCCTCGAGTCTGTTCTGCAGACCAGCTTCGATCGAACTTCGGAGCGAGCTCTGCGCTATGCGCCTGAAGGCGTCACGATCGACTGAATCTCACCCATCAACCGGGCACGTCTTCTCGTAGAGGACACCATGTTCGTCGGTTACATTCACGCAAAACACTTGAGTATCGGGATCGGTGATGTCTCCACCGTTGAGGGTCGATTCTTCGAGGAACGTCGGAACCCCCGCCAGATTGAGCACCAAATGGGTTGCCGCAGTGATCGTCGACCTCACTATCCGCACGACGCCGATTGGATTCGAACTGCCGGGCGTGCCTGGCTTCGGAGCAATGTTTTCGACTCCCGTTGCCCGTCCGCCGCCTGCGTCCACGGCCAGGGTCGAACCTTCGACGGCGATATCGGAGTTCCGGTTTTGGAGCACTGTGCCTTCGGCACCATCCGCCGCGAGCAGCAGGCTCGCATATATCTCGATCTTGCTGTCGCTCACAACCACGGCGACCGGGCTGGCGGCTGATGCGGTCACCTCAACCGACGACAGCGTCAGGCGACCTGAAGTCAGGTCGAGGCCTATGGCAGAAGACGTCGATGACGCCAGGTACGTGCCGCCGGTGAGGTTTGCCTCGACGGCCTCGAGAGCTATCGCAACGACGGAGTTCGTTCCGATAACGGCGACAGATCCATTGGAGACGCCGAGGGAGCCATTCGTCGCTTCTATACCGGTCGTGCTTTGAGCCGCTGCCGTGCCTGTTCGGATGGTTGTCTCCTCAAGCAGGACATCCGAGCTGTCCGCAGAAACGCCCGCGCCGTTCCCGACGATGGCGATATCGCCCTGCACGACCGATACGTCGGCGGCTTCGATCTGAAGTCCGATCGCATTAGCGGATTCTCCGCCGATTTCGATCGTGACAGAGTTCAGATGAGCCTCGCCGCCCGCGATCCACGCACCGATCTCAGATGCGTGCCTACCGTTGCCCTCGATTGTGAGGCCGGTGAAGTCACCGGTGCTGTCGCTCATGAACAAGCCATAGAAGTTGGTCGCCGCGTTCGTGGCTTGGTTCGTTGCTTCAATCGTGAGGTTCGATCCTGTAACAACGGACGCAGAGTTCGTGAGCATCCCGTACGCCGTCCGGGTGTCTGAGGAGACGAGGATTGAAGCTCCGTCAAATGCGGCCGCGGTTGCCTCGTTTCTCACGCCGATCACTTCTTGCGTACCGCGTGCTTCCACGGTCAGGTTGAAGAAGCCAGGTGCCCCGCGGACATTGTTGACGACAGTTGATGGAGCACTGGACATGACCTCGACGGTCACGTCGTAGAAGGAACTCGCACTATCGATGTTGACGATGGCCTCCGCGTGCTCGCCGTTGCCCCGAACGGTGACCTGCCGATAGGCCGCGTCGGCAGACCGATTGAGAATGCCGCGGGCTTCTCTAGCATTTCCCATTTCCACCGTCAGGTTTTCCAACCGAGATCTTGTTGCGCCTGCCACCGCAGGTCCACCGGTCGCGGCTCCGATGAGGGTCGTGGTGTCCTGGCCTGCGCCCCGCATCGTCAGGTTGTTGAGTAGCCGGAATACCGGGTCGGGTGCATCCGCTCTGCTGGCGAAGGTCCCCGGGCCGAGACGGGCGATCCGGGGTTCAACCGGCTGGCTCATGGCTAACTCCGTCAGGCTGTATCGGAGCAGATCTCCGTTCTCGGTCGACGTTCCGACGGCTTCGAAATCGAGCTCAGGCCGATCCTGCCTGAGAATCTCGATGCCGTTCAGCTGCGGGTTGTTGGTCACGTGTTCAAACCAGACATCGACAAATCCGTCTTCTGCGTACTCGTAATACGAGCGCCGGGTCCCAACGCGGTGTCCCGCCGAATGTGAGATGTCAAAATCTTTCGTAACTGCGTAACGATGTGCCCGGACGTTGAAGACGCGCTCACCGGGTGCACCAACCGGGTCGTAGCCTGATGAAAAATAGAGATTGACTTTGACGAGGGCGCCCTCGGGAACGGGAAATCGCCACAACATTTCCTCGCCGGCCGGTTGGTCCCATCGTTCGGTCGCGAAGATATCAGGAGGGACCGACGACGCCACCGACGAGTCGGTGTTCGAGACGTTCCAGCTTGCGATCGAGCTGAGCGCAGCCGCAACGTTCGTGTATGCCGATGGATTCGCCGTCGTATCGGCCGTCCAATCCGGTCCGCCATCGATAGCAGGAATTTCCGGCCCGCCGGCGTTTACCCGGTGGAGAACCGAACCGACCCCGGCAGCCGGAGGCGGGTTCGGGGGTGGTGAAGGTCGTCCTCTGCCGTCGAACGAGCCCGCTACTGGCACCCACGGCGGTTCTCCGAATTCGATGATGCGATCGGCCATTTGATTGGCGTTGCGATTGGACAGGTAGAAGCGAGCCTGATCGGGACGATAGATGCCGATTGTCTCCGAACCGTCGTGATTCCAGTCCCCTGCAACGATACGATCGCCAGATTCTCCATAAAAAAAGGCGTGGTCTGCCGGACCGCTAGAGAGTCGATTGCGAACGTAGACGAGCCCGGTAGTTGTCCGATATAGACCGACGGTCGAGATCCCATCGCCGTCGAAATCGCCGACGAAGGGTCTGTCTTCAGCCGTTCCGAAGAAGAAGCGAATCTCAGCGGGTCCGGTAGTAAGCGTGTTGCGCAACAGAACTTCTCCGGCGCGGTACACCCCCAGTGTGTCGCAACCGTCTCCGTTCCAGTCGCCGACGATCGGAATGTCGCCGATATCGCCGAAGTGAAATTGGATGGTGGCAGCTGATGTCTGGTTGCGATTCGTGAGGTATGCGAATCCGCTCGAGGGTCTGAACATTCCCGCAGTGTCGGTTCCGTTGCAGTCCCAATCCCCGAAGATCGGAATATCGCCGGGGCGGCCAAAATAGAACGAATCGATCGAACCGTCGTCCTCTAGGAGATGCCACTGGCCGGTAGCGGGGTCCCACAAGCCAACACCGTCGGGGATGTCGGATGCCGAAGCGCTTCCGGCGATAGTCAATATGAGTCCTGGAACCACGACAAATAGGGCGAGGGACGCGAATATAAATTTCCAGGTGGGGTTGGTCCACCGGCTCGCCGCCGTCGGTCGCATGACCTCTCCGATTCTGCCCGAGCGTCGCATGGGACGCTTACGCCAATTCAATCACGCCGGAAAGCTGCGTCACTAGGGCTTCCGACCCAACTTTGAGAGGATTACTCGGTAGAGTCACTCCATGACTACTCACCGTGTAACGATCGCCTACTGCGTACCTTGAGACTATTCAGAGCGCGCCGTGAGCGTTGCAGACGACATCCTCACCAATTACCAACATCTGATTAGTGAGCTGACATTCATCACCGGAGACAAAGGCATTTTCGATGTCAAAGTCGACGACACGATGATCTATTCAAAAGCCGAAACCGGGCGCCACGCCGACGTCGGTGAGGTTTTGGCGAAATTCGAAGAACTGGTCAAGCCGTCTCGCAAGTACGGGGAATAACTGCCGGCGCGAATACGGCCGCGCGAATCATCGTGGGTGATAGGTGCCTAAACCGTTCATGATGTGTATTCGCCGACGTACGTAATCGTCCCCTCCAGGTCCTGGCCATAGATATGCCACGTCGGCCAATCTCGCGGAATGCTTCTCCAGTGAAACAACGATGCTCCGCTCGGCATCTCGTAGTCGTTTGATGTGAATCGGTTGCCCCGGCTCGTGTAGAAGCTGGTATCGCCGTAGTCGACTCCGAGACCCGTATATCCGTTGGCCGGGATGTCGTATTCATAGTTGTGGGTTATCAAACGCGCATCCATGGTGACGAGGTTGTCGTGTACCCACAGGTTCGTCACTTCGCGAGGGTTGCCCTCCCAGGTACCACGCTGTTGCTCAACGGCCGTGATCCCGTTCCAGTTATCCCGCACTTCGTTTGCGTAGATCTCGACGTCGCTGCTTGATGCCACGAGGATGCCTGCGCCCCACAGCCAGACGCCGCGGGCATCCAGGAAGCCATTTCCCGTTACCACGTTGTTCCGGATCACGGCTCCGTAGCTGACCTCGTAAAAGATGCCGTCGAAATCGTTGTATTCCACGGTGTTGCCTTCGATGAGAGCGTTGAAGTTGGCAATGTCGAACCACACACCGCTCCCGTAATTGTGATGGACGTAGTTGTTTCGAAAAACCATGTCGTAGGTTCGGTAATACTTGCCGCCGCCCGATTCGAAGTCCCAGTGGTATCCGACCGTGTTGTTGTGCGACAACTCGCTGTCCTCGATCACCACGTCGTGTCCCCGGGCCGAAAAGCCTTGCTGTCCGTTGTGGTGCGCATAGCTGTTGCGTATGTGTCCGCCATCGGTGAGGAAGATTCCGGTGCCGTGGTTAAAGCGGGCTTCGACGTTCTCGATTGTCCAGTTCGTCCCGTCGGGCCCATCCATGGTTGCATAGAGGCGGGAGTCGATGGCTCCGACCTGGGTCGGGGTGGCGAATTTCTCGATGATCAGATTTCGTATCGTCACGTGATCTGCCCCACCGAAAATGCCCTGGCCCACGACGCTGGTTTCGACGAGGCGGCTCCGTGGATCGTTCTTGACCCAGATCCTGTCGGCTCCGTAGTCAAACCACCAGGTGCCCTCCCCGAGGTCGCCGATCCAGGTCACGTGTCGTTGAATCTCGCCGTCGATGAAGAGGTCTTCCGGATAGCGGCAACGTGGATTGGTGTCGCGACAGACGGGACCGGACGCAACCCATTCAGCCGTGACGCGACCTTGCTGAGTCTGTCCGTCAGCAAACCATGCGTTGTTACCTGCGTCGTATTGCCACGCGGTCAAGATCCTGGCGCCGGACAAGACGGTTCCGTTGGTACCGGCGAGGGTCTGGTAGTCATAGAGCCGGACCGATTGTCCGCGGTGTACACCTGGTCCGAGAATGAAGGTGTTCGGCCCCGGGTTGGCGTCGATGATGTTCTGGATGTCTTGTCCTGGTGAGATCAGGATCTCACCAGGTTCGATGATTGTCACACTCACCGATGGGGGCGTAGGGTCGGACAGTCCGCTCTGATCTGTGACGTGGAGGGTCACGGTGTAGCTCCCGCCTGCCACGAATTGGAAGGCTCCAGGGTCGGGGCCGATGACGTCGGGAATGGCGGGAGAGCCGGCAAAGACCCACCTGAAACCCAGGGTGTCGCCGTCGGGGTCCGCACCGGAGCCCGAGAACGTCACTGAGCTTCCGCGGGGTACGACCACCGAGCCTGAGGGTGTGTGAATCGCGCCATCGGGTGCCGCGTTCGGCGCGACTACCACATTGAAGGACGTAGCAGTCTGCTGTCCAAACCGGTCGGTCACCGTCAACGCGATATCGAGTACTCCTGCTGAAGTCAGTGCAAAGGGTGCCGGGTTGCGTCCTGTCAGTGGAGCAAGCGTGCTACCGGGGAACGACCAGAGGTAGGTGAGAGGGCCTACACCGAGCACCTGGGCCTCGAGATCTAGCAGACCGCCCACTCGAAAGTCCGTAGCCGGCGCGGGCAAGACCCATTGCACTTCCGGTTCTGGCGCCGATTCAACGTTCACATGGATCGTGGCCGGCGTCGGATCAGTCACTCCATTGTCATAGCTTGCATCGAGAATGATCGTCCAGATGCCTGCATCGTCCATGGGTCCGAGGGTGACCGTCTGTCCGCTGTGTCGCAGTTCAGACCCCGATGGTCCGAGCGCTCTCCACGAAAGTGAAACGGGTCGGCTCGAATACGCGGTTCCGGAGACGCGCAGTGAATCGCCGCGGGTCAGCGAAACGCCTCCTGCGGGTGACGTAATAATGCCGTTCGGCACGCGTGGGCTGATACGAGCCGCGACCGGGTTACCTTGAATGTTCGCCTCACGTTCCATGATTCCCGACGGCGTCGACAAGAAGGCCCTGGTACCACGAATCACGCCGAACGTATCTGCGCCATCGTCATTCCAATCTCCTGCTATGACCGTATCTCCCGGCTCACCAAACGAAAACACGGAAGCAACCACCGGGGTGTTTCCTGAGGACAACGTTACGAGGCCTCTGGTCCCGTCATACAGGCCCACCGTGTCGACGCCATCACCGTTCCAATCTCCCGCGACCGGAGTTCCCATCCCACCCCGGAACTCGAAGTCGAGATCGGCAAATCCCTGGGTGTTTGAGTTCCTCAAATAAAACCGGTGTTCCGATGGGCGGTATATACCGATCGAGTCGATTCCGTCGCCGTCCCAATCACCGCACACGGGTTCGTCGTCGGGGATTCCGTAGAAGATCCGTATATCGCTGAAACCCTGGCTATTTGACTGCCGAAGGTGCAGGAA
>JABDOU010000217.1 GCA_013043085.1 Acidimicrobiia bacterium | reverse complement strand
TTTTCTTATTGGACGTGTTGATGACAGACGCATGGGAACATCAGAAAGAAGCATTGGGGGGTTTCATCCGTGCGCAGCGCAAGTTGGCAAGCCTCTCGCTGCGACAACTCTCTGACATGGCCGATATATCAAATGCATATCTGAGCCAGATCGAACGCGGACTCCATGAACCATCCATCCGGGTGCTCAAGAGTGTTGCTACCGCCCTCGGTATTGCACCCGGGACGTTGCTCGAGCACGCCGGGCTCATCGAGGACGAAGATGACGGTTCGGAACGTTCGTCCTCTACCGAGGACGCCATCAAAGCCGACCCAAACCTCACAGATGCCGAGAAGGCTGCATTGCTCTCCGTCTACCGCAGCTACAGGGCAGACCACACATAGCTGCGTTGCTCCCTCATTCTCGACGGGCACCCACCTAGCCTTTTCGCACCGAGGCAGCACGAAAGTGCGCCCATGCGAGAAGGAAATCTATGAATAGACCAGAGTTGATCGATGAGATCGCCGAAAGTACCGGCGTGAGCAAGACAGACGTAGATGCATCCATTGGAGGTCTCTTCGAAGTTGTGGCCGCCCATGTCTCAAGCAGCGACGAAAAGATCACAATCCCTGGTTGGATTTCGTTTGAGCGGAAAATGCGAGCCGCTCGCAAGGGCCGCAACCCCCAGACAGGCGAACCACTGGACATTCCCGCCGCCCACGCCATCAAAGTGACTGCAGGCTCCAAGCTCAAGAAAGCCGGGAAGGGCGCCTAGCCGCCTTCCGTAATCGAGACATTGAGAAAAGGCCACGCCGCGAGGCGTGGCCTTTTCCATATCTCAGGTTCAATGTCCCAGGCGATTTGATCTGGGCTCAGCTGCAGCCCTTGCTGTCCCCGCAGTTCATGCAGCGGTAGCACGAGCCGTTGCGAACGGTGATGTGACCACAGGTGTCACACAACGGTGCGTCGCCCATCATTCCACCAAGCGCTGCCTGAACCGAGCTGGTCTGCACATCGCCACCGCTCACCGAAACCTTCTTCTGGTGGATGTTGGTTTCCGAAAACGTCACTGAGCCGCCGTGAGGCGTGTCATGATCTGATTTTTCTGACGGTGACGTCCTGGCGTCTACGAATTTCGCTGCCCGTGTCTGGGCTTCGATATCCTGTTCCATCGAGCCTTCGATGATGTCCATCTGATGGCCGGTCTGTGCTGCAGTTCCCTTGGGAGGCTCAGGCAACGCCCTGGTCTCGGTCGGTGGCACCTGCACGAGGTCGTTGCGACCCAGGTACTCCAGACCAAGCGCTCGGAACACGTAGTCGACTATCGAATTGGCCATCTTGATGTTGGGATGACCCTCGACCATGCCACGTGGCTCAAACGTCTGGAACGTGAAGGTGTCAACGAACTCCTCGAGCGGAACCCCGTACTGGAGGCCTTTGCTGACGGCGATGGCGAAACAACCAAGCACACCTCGCAGGGTGGCACCCTCTTTGGCAAGGTCGATGAAGATCTCTCCCAGCGTGCCGTCTTCGTATTCACCGGTGCGTAGGAAGATCTTGTGGCCACCGACCCGCGCTTCCTGGGTGAAACCACCCCGGCGGGAGGGCAGCAGGAAGCGAGGCCGGGCCACGCCCTCGTAGGCCATGGTCGGGCTGAGCTCTGAGCTAAAGGATCCGGTGACGATCTGCGCCGTTTCTTCGAGCGCCTCATCCAGTCCTTCGATCTGCTCGTCTTCATCGGCAGCTCCTTCTTCGGATGTCGATGAGAGAGGTTGGCTCGCCTTGGAACCATCCCGGTACAGAGCCATGGCCTTGAGCCCGAGCTCCCAGCTCATCATGTAGCTCTCTTCGATGTCTGCGACCGTTACCTCATTGGGCATGTTGATCGTCTTGGAGATCGCACCAGAAATGAACGGCTGAGCCGCCGCCATTGCTTTGATGTGTCCGGTGTGATGGATGAATCGAGTGCCATACCGACCGTTCTTGTTTGCCGTATCGAAGACCGGCAGGTCTTTGTTCGCCAGATACGGCGCACCTTCGATCGTCTGCCGCCCGCAGATCACATCGTTGGCCTCCTGGATCTCCTCTGCAGTGAAACCCAGCTCCTCCAACAGGTTGAAGTCCCATGATGTGTACTGGTCTTCGGTGAAGCCCATCTTCTGGAGCTCATCCTCGCCGATGACAAACACATTGAAGGCATGTCCGAGTTCGAAAACTCCTGGAAGAGTCGATTCGATCCGACCTATGGCCTGGGTGCTGAATCCCTTCGCCGAGAGGCTGGCACGGTTGACGTGGGGAGCGCCGAGCAAGGTCATGGTTCCGACGACGTAGTCGACCATTTCTTCGATCTGATCTTCCTGATATCCCAGGTAACGCAACGCCGGAGCGATCGACTGGTTGGCGATCTTGAAATAGCCACCGCCTGCCAGCTTTTTGAACTTCACGAGTGCGAAGTCGGGTTCGACACCGGTCGTATCGCAATCCATGAGCAGGCCGATCGTTCCGGTTGGAGCGAGGACCGTTGCCTGCGCGTTACGGAAACCGTGCTGCTCACCGAGATCGACCGTGCGATCCCAGACCGAGCGGGCTGCATCGAGCATTTCGTCCGGAACCAGATCGGCGTCGATGCCCATCACATAGTGGTTGATGTCCTCGTATGAAGAACCGTCGACGTTATAGGCAGCTCGACGATGGTTGCGCATGACCCGCAACATGGCGTCGCGATTTGGCTCGAACTTGGGGAACGGGCCTTTGACGGCCGCGATCTCTGCCGACGTCGCATACGAGTGGCCCGTGAGAATCGACGTCAAAGCGCCCGTGATGGCCCGGCCTTTGTCGGAGTCATAGGGAACGCCCGTGCGCATCAGCAGGGAGCCGAGGTTGGCGTAGCCGAGACCGATGGTGCGATAGTCGAACGACCCCTGGGCGATCTCTCGCGACGGAAAGTGCGCCATCGTCACCGAGATCTCAAGCACGAGAGTCCAGAGACGAATCGCGTGCATATAGGCATCTGTATCGAATCGTGCGGTCTCTTCGTCGTAGAACTTGACAAGGTTGAGGCTGGCGAGGTTGCACGCCGTGTTGTCGAGGAACATGTACTCGGAACACGGGTTGGAACCCCGGATTTTTCCCTCTGCGGGAGACGTGTGCCACTCGTTGATCGTGGTATCGAACTGCATTCCTGGATCGGCGCATGCCCACGCCGCCTCGGCGATCTGCCGCCAGAGGTCACGGGCTTTGACCGTCTTGAGGACCGAGCCGTCGGTGCGAGCAGTCAGCTCCCAGTCCTCGTCATCCTGAACGGCCTTGATGAATCGCTCTGACACCCGAACCGAGTTGTTGGAATTCTGGCCGGATACCGTCTGATATGCCTCACCGTTGAAGTCGCTTGAGTAGCCGGCTGCGATGAGCGCCCTTACCTTGTTCTCCTCTTCGGCCTTCCAGTTGATGAACTCTTCGATGTCCGGATGATCGACATCGAGGATGACCATCTTGGCTGCACGACGGGTGGTGCCCCCACTCTTGATGGCGCCGGCAGCCCGATCGCCGATCTTGAGAAAGCTCATGACACCAGAGCTCTTGCCCCCACCTCCCAGACGCTCATTCTCACCACGGATGGTGGAGAAATTGGTGCCGGTACCGGAACCAAATTTGAACAGCCTGGCCTCGCGTACCCACAGGTCCATGATGCCGCCGTCGTTGACCAAATCGTCGTCGACGCTCTGAATGAAACACGCAGAAGGTGCTGGTCGGCTGTAGCTGTCATCCGAGAGTTTGGCGACGCCATCTTCTTCGTCCACGAACCAGAACCCCTGCGCAGGTCCCGTGAGCCCGTAAGCGTGGTTGAGGCCGGTGTTGAACCACTGGGGTGAGTTGGGGGCAGCCATCTGATGCAGGAGCATGTACTTGAGCTCGTCTTCGAACACGTTCGCATCGGCTTCGGTTGCGAAGTAGCCGAAGTCTTCGCCCCAGGCTCGCCAGGTCTCGGCCAGCCGGCTGATGACCTGTCTCGCGGAACGCTCGGGTCCGGTGAGCACCTGACCATCTCCATCAAGAAGCGGGTTGCCGTCTGCATCGAGCTGAGGGACGCCGGCTTTGCGAAAATACTTGGAGACCATGATGTCGCTCGCAACCTGCGACCAGTCTTCTGGCACCTCGGCTCCCAGCATCTCGAAGACCACCGAACCATCCGGGTTCGTTATCCGCGAATCGCGTCTAGCCCACCGGACCGAATCGAAAGGATCCTCGCCTTCGGTCGTGAAACGGCGCTCAAACGTGATTCCAGTGGCGGTCTGCGGCATATCTAGGTCTCCTGTTTGTCTGGCTGAAACCACTATATGTTGTGGTTTGGGGTCTGGCGGACCACATCATGTGGGGCGGGCACGCGAGTGTAATCACATCTGTGTAACTACGTCAAGGTTATTCGGCGAATATGACATGAAAACGCCAAAAACCTCTCGCCAACTCGACGCCGAGGGGTCCGTATGTCCGGGGAGTTCGGTGAAACGGCCGATCAGGCGGCTGTTCCGGATAGCGAATCTGGGAAGACAAGTCGGGAAGTACGCGAGACAGAACCCGTGCCCTGCCCGGCGGCGTCACGATAAGCCATCGCGCGTCTTCGCGGAAACCAATCAGCCCTGAGCGCGAAAGAAAGACCTGCGCGTCCCGGAACGATCCTGGGACCTTGGCATGAGCGGTGCGATAGAGTCGGACCGTCAACGAAAGGAAACGACACATGCCAAAGTACATGATGGTGTACAAGGGCGAAGCGACCGACATGTCCGACATGACCGAAGAACAGCAGGGCGAGGTCATGGCCAAGTGGGGCGAATGGATGCAGAAGGCCGGTTCCGCCATCACCGACATCGGTGCGCCGTTGGCCGACGGACGGTCATACGTAGATGATGGGACGATGGGTACCGCAACGCCCCTTTCCGGCTACACGATCGTCGAAGCCGAGAATGCCGACGCCGCCGGTGCGCTCACGGCCGGGCATCCCTTCCTCAGTGAGGGTAAGGGCGACTTTGCAGTCGATGTATACGAACTGCAACCGACCCCAGACATGTAGAACCGTTCATTCAATGGTGAATAGAGTCGCAACCCAAGCCGGGTTGCGGCTCTCTCGCGTGAGAACCCGAGCACCGGCTGATGCCTCAGTCGATTGTCGCAACTCCAGTGAGCAGGAGTTGCCCTCCATACACAACTTCGATGGCATCGCCCACGTTGAGTCGCGGGACCTCATCGCCTTTCCTGCTCGAAACGCGAAGCCTTCCATGGCGTCGAAATAGACCTCGCACGGCCACTTCGGCCAAGGATTCGCCGTTGCGGCGAACAGTAACGGCAGCTCCGTTCGGGACATCGAGGCGGCTGACGAACACCTCAAACGACTCGAACCCGTCGGGATGCAACTCGTACTCGACTTCGCCTCCGAGCCTCCACGTATTGCCGGGAGGGATCAACTTTGCTTCGATCTCAATCGGTGTTGTCACGTCCAATCGCCTCCTGTCGAGATACCCATCTCATCGACATGAACCGACGGTCACTAAACGGGATCCTGGCCGGTTACCGGCTCCAAAATCGCAACGGCCTCCCGCCGATTCTGAGCGATCGCTTCCTCGAGCGGCGTCGTGTAATCGTCAACGTTCGTGCGGGCGTCGGGGTCGGCTCCCCGGTCGAGAAGGAGCTGCACCAGGTCAGGTGTCTGGTACGCGGCCGCGTAGTGCAACGGCGTGAAGCCGTTGACGCCAACCTGTTGAATATCAGCGCCCGCGTCGAGTAGCAGAACCAGAATCTCGCCGACGTCTTTTCGGTCGGTCGACAGCGCAGCGATCAGCGATGGAAAGCCGGCGTGATCCCCGTAGTTCGGATCTGCACCGAAATCGATCAAGGTTTGGATGAACGCCATGGGACTGTGATAGATCGCGTATTCGAGCGGAATCTCGGCGATCGACAACGGACCGGTTGGGCGCTGGTTTGGAAAGTCAGGAGGATCGTCGAGGAGAACGAGCAGAGCGTCGAGATCGCCGTCCTGATATGCGCGATGGATGGCTATTGGGTCTTTCAAGCTTCTCCTGTTGCCGGGCGAGAAACTCCGCCGCAAGATTCGTGCTCGCAGAATCGCCGGCGGTGATCCGCACACGACGCGAACTCGAATCGCGTCCGCGGCGGATTGCTAATCATCGGTTACGCCCGCGCGCTCTTCGGCCGGAATGGCGCTTCGAGCCATCCGCCTCGTGAAGTAGAAGATCCGCTTGAGCGCCGAAATCACGTCGACCTCCAGCCGATAGTTGGCGATGCGGTCTGGGGCGTCGACCACCAGGCGCTCTGCTTGGTGGACAGTCGCAGCCCGCTCGAGGGAATTCACTCCCCGCTTCATGCCTGAGACGCCGCGGGCAGCGTCTTCGTTCTTTTGGGTTATGGCCAGCATGGCAAGGTCGAGGGCCTCGGCGATCTTGGCATGGAATTCGATCAATACAGCCGACGTCTCCGGACTGACCGTGAGGGCTTGTTCGATTCGATTCATCCCCAACGTAACCAGGTTCGTTTCGATCAGGTCACCGATGGCTTCGAGATCATTGGTGGCCTCCATGAGACCGAGGAGCTCTTCGGTGTCGCGGTCACTCAGTCTTGTCTGGCTGATTTCGCCAAGATAGGTGATGATTTGTTTGTGAAGGCTGTCGACCTCATCGTCGCGACCAGCAATCTCGAGCAAGACCCACCGGCTGCCGTCGAGGGTTGCCGGAAGGATGTCTTCAAGCATCGACCTGACTCGATCTGCCATGCGTAGCATTTCGAGCCGGGCCCGGTCGAGGGCCAGCGATGGAGTCTTCAAGAGTGTGCGGTCCAGGTATCGAGCCCGAACGACTGCCGCCTCGTCCTCTGGTCGATCGGGAACGAGACGGATGATGAGACGCGCAAACGCTGGAACAAACCCGATGACGGCGAACGCGTTGATCAGATTGAAGATCGTGTGGGCATTGGCCACTTCGCGCGCAGATCCGCCCCCAATCCACTCAACCAGAGACGCCAGCAAGCCGAGAAACGGCAACCAGAGGAGCACCCCTCCAATGTTGAACATCGCATGGGCGGCTCCGGCCCTCATGGCTTCTCGCGGTTTACCGGCGGAGGCCAGAATGGCGGTTACTGCGGTGCCAACATTGGCACCAAGGGCAAGCGCGATTCCGGTTTCGAGACTGATCAGTCCTTGCTGGGCGAGAACGATGACGATGGCCGTCGTCGCCGAAGACGATTGAACAAGAGCCGTGAAGGCAGCACCTACGCCGATCCCCAGAAACGGGTTTTCTAGCTCGGCCATGACGTCGATGAACCGTTCGTTGCTCCGCAGCGGCGACATGGCGTCACCCATCAGACTCATACCAAAGAACACCAACCCGAGCCCAAGTACTACAGCTCCCCAGGCCTGCCGATCCCCTCGCTTCGAGAAAAAGGTCACAAGGAAGCCACCA
>JABDOU010000205.1 GCA_013043085.1 Acidimicrobiia bacterium | reverse complement strand
ATCGGATCGGTCGGCCTGTTCGTACTCGTGATCCTCGTTGTGAGACAATGGACCGCTTCGGCCACGTCCTATGTCTTCGTACTTTTCCCAATCGTCACGATGTTGCTCGGTGCGTGGATAGCAGACGAACCAATCACCGGCCAGGGCGTCACCGGAGCTCTTCTCGTCATGTCAGGGGTCTGGTTCGGGGCGCTATCGCCCAAGGCACGACTTGGATCGAACTCAACGAGCGATCGGCCGCATCACCATACGCCAAGGCACGTGTTCTAAGAGCAACCAGCAAAACACTGCCGTACAACTTTCCTCACTAAGCCCAAACCGCACAACGTCCCCGGCCTTCATTGATCAGGGAGTTTCGTCATACCGCCAATGAGTGATAGGCCCTGGCCGAGCTGACGTGGGAGAATCGCACTGCATGTCACTCGACGATTACTTTGCGACCATCGAACTGGCGGACCCGTTGGACAATCTGACCAGCGAACTCCTCGACGAGCTTCGAACGATGCTCGACCGAATTCATCCGTCCCGGCTCGATCGAACACATTCCAGCATCGCCCCTGCGGCAGAAGGTATCTCGATCGAAATGCGCCATCGGGATGACCCGGGTCTAGCGGTCGGGCTAGAAGCTTTCGGCGTGGAGGTCGTGGTCAATTACGGCGAGGAACACGAGCACTTCAATGTAGAGCACGAATTCATCGATTTCGCAGTTGGACCACTCGCAACCGAGTTCATGGTGCCCCGCATCGTCGCATTCCTCGAAGCGCTCATGACCGGGCGCATCGAGCTACACGTGACACATCGGTTCCTTTACGTGAGCACGGTCAGCTATTGGATCAATGATGCGGGCGAGAGGGAGCGATTCCTCAGTGGAGGGACCGTCATTCCAAGTTTCAAATGGACGAACGAGCCGATCGTCAAGAACTTCGACTTTCGCTGAGCAAGCTGCCGCGGAGAGGCTTAGACGTCGGCCTTCTCGGCGACTGCTTTCAGATTCTTCAGCCCTTTTTCAAAGTCGGGGCCAACCATCTTGTCCATGCTCTTGAAGATGCCCATGATCTTGGTCATCAACGTCATCGGACCGGTCATCGACCAGGTGACGTTGGTCGAATCGCCCTGCGGTTCCAGGGTAAAGGTGGTCGTATTGCTGGATTTGAACGGCTTGAGAAAATCGAGAGCGACTTGAATCTGAGACGGCTCAGACGCTCCCGTGATTTCCATCCGGCCCTCGCCAACTTTGCGATTCCCGGTCCAGGCGTATTTTGCACCAACCCCGGATTCGGATCCGGAGAAGGTCTTCTCCATCCCCGGATCAAGAGCATCCCAGGGTGACCAGGCCGCCCAATTACGGAAGTCAATCATCTGGCTAAACACCTGTTCGGCCGGGGCATCGATTTTCTCTGAACGTTCGACAGTAAAGGTATCACTCATGCCACCGACACTACCAACCCCGACGTCCGTCGGTTACCAAACAATCCCCCTTGGGAACTTCCGAAAGGCAGCGGAGTCAAACCTTCCTAACGGACCCCATTCTCGGGTTCACGACTCCGCCAGCAGCGGTCAATCCCTTTCCTATGAAACCTCCCCCTGGGGGATCATTTGTCGGTTGCTTGTTGGTTACCACTCTGTCCACGTGCCGCCGGTGGCTGATTCCCAGACCGAGGTTTGGGGGGCGTCACTGAAGGCGGCTTCGAAGCCGGACAGCGACTCGTAGTACTCGCCCATACCGCGGGCGTCGGCCCACAGATCAAGACCGATTACTTCGGCAGGCGCCGGCTGATCGGGCATCGGAAGACGTACGTACAGCTGATGTGAGATTTGGCCGTGGCGACGAGCGTCGGAGATCGTCGGCTCCACCACCTTGCGGAACACGTTGATGGCTGTTTGTGGATCATCAACCGGTCCTCGGGCAACACCCAGATAACGGCCCGTCAGATGCATCGGAGGTGACAATTCGAACCCGAAGGCACCCTCCGCAGGCATCCAAACCACGGCTTCTCGCTCGGAGAACATCATGTTGGCGCCATGCTGCACCTGCTCGTCGGAAAAGAACGTGCCGATGCCCTGTGCATCTTTCCAGACGTCCAGGAACAGAAGCTCGTTTTCCTCGGCACCTGGCATACCGGGTATCGGCGTGAACACGTTGTGGCTGAGATCACCGAGCGAGCGGGCCGCAGCGACACCTTCCGGTGAGCCGGCGGTCTGATTATGCAACTGCCTGGTCGCTTCTCGATCGGGTGGAATAACCGTGCCGCGCACGGTCAGTAGAACGGACGGCGAGCTGAGCGATGACATATGTTCTCCTCATCAAAGACCTACACCCTCAGGTGCCTTTATATATGTCAAGACGAAACCAGACTCGTCATGCTCGCGGTAACGGCCAACATTTCTTCGGACCAGCTTCCTGCACGAGCTTTTGGCGCGAGCTTTTCCCTTCCTGCATCGTCATACTTGATAGACCGAAAAACGCTCGAGGGAACAATGACGACATATGACCATGAAGATCTCGGCCCGGTATTGGAGTTGGCCAGGAGGGGTGACGCCGACGCATTTGGTGAACTCGCCAATAGGCACCGCGTTCGTTTGTACCGCCATTGTTATCGCATGCTGGGATCCGGAGCCGAAGCCGAAGAGGCCGTGCAGGACACGTTGCTCCGAGCGTGGCAGCGTCTCGACACCTATGACGGACATGGCTCGTTTCCGGGATGGATGTACCGGATCGCTACCAACATGTGCATCGATCGCCTCCGGGGTCGCAAGCGAAGACTCCATCCGGTGAGCCTCGGGCCTCCAGCCGAATCGGGCTCGATGCCACAATCTCCTGATCCGGGTATTGACTGGGTCGAACCGGTCTCGGATCAGAGCATCGGCTTTGGTGGGGAGCCCGAGCTCTCCGCCCTGACCCGCGAGCGCGTGAGCCTTGCGTTCGTGGCGGCTCTCCAACAGCTGTCAGCTCGTCAACGGGCCGCTCTACTACTGCACGATGTACTGGACTTCTCCCACGATGAAGTAGCCGAAGTTCTCGACACATCGTCTTCGGCCGTGAACAGCTTGCTTTTTCGCGCTCGCGAAGTCATCAGCGCATCTCCGATGATTTCGAACGCAGACCCCGATGACCCCGCCGTGAAGGCGCTGCTTTCGAGATACATGCGCGCGTGGGAGCTGGCAGACGTCTCCGAGTTCATCGCGACCGTCAGCGAAGACGTGCGGCTGTCGATGCCGCCATTGACAACCTGGTATCGAGGAGTTGACGACGTAGCAGCCTTCGTGGAGGCCGCCATATTCGCACCGTCTCGACCTCACGGCGTCACAATGATTCTGGGCCGGGCCAACGGCCAACCTGCCGTGGCAACGTACGCCCCAGGCCCCGATGGGTCACTCATGGTTGACGGCCTCCAGGTGCTCGACATCAGCAAGAACCGCTCGGCCATCGCAGCCATAACATCCTTTCGGAGTCCGGATCTCGCCCTGATCTGCGGCTTCGCCCCAACCGTTGTCACCTCATCACGCGAGTGGTGAACAGCATCCACCTGACGCTTTGCCGAGTACGAGTCGTTCGTTGCCAGACGCCCGGAGTAGGCGCCATTCCGCTAGGTTCCGATCATGATCGACCTAACTGAAGTCGTGCCTCTCATCGAGCGTGGGCCAGCCGTGCTACGAGCTTTGTACAGTGATTTGCCGGAGCCCTGGCT
>JABDOU010000194.1 GCA_013043085.1 Acidimicrobiia bacterium | reverse complement strand
ATGTAAATGGTGATCCGGTATCGCTGACGAGCGCGATCAAGGCACTCAATTCCTTCGACGTCGCGTCGATTCAGCATGAATACGGAATCTTCGGTGGTCAGGATGGAAACGAAGTCCTCGATATTCTTGGTGGACTCGAAGTCCCCGCCATCGTCACACTCCACACTGTCCTCAGCCAGCCAACGCTTGGTCAGCGTTCGATCCTTCGCCAGCTGGTAGCGATGGCTGAACGGACCGTCGTCATGAGCGAAACCGCGTACTCGAGACTGATCTCGGAGTATTCGGTTGATGCCTCGAAGATCCGGGTGATACCTCACGGCGCAAACCTCAACATTCAGGACGAATCTCCGGAGAAGGACGAGCGCCCGAGCATCTTGACCTGGGGTCTCATCGGCCCCGGAAAGGGCCTTGAGATGGCAATTGACGCTTTTGTCGGTCTTGATGACATTGATCCTCTTCCGCGCTACATCATCCAGGGAAAAACTCACCCCAAGGTGCGGGCATCTCAGGGAACCGCTTATTTGGACGGACTCGTCGCTCGCGTTCAGGACCTCGGCCTTGAGAACATCGTCGAGTTTGACAATCGATACCTCGAATCCGACGAGTTGGCCGCTGAGGTGCGGAGGGCCGACATGGTCGTGCTGCCATACGAATCGACGGAGCAAGTTACATCAGGTGTGCTGGTCGAAGCGCTGGCAGCAGGCAAACCCGTAATAGCTACCGAATTCCCTCACGCCGTCGAGATGCTTTCGACAGGGGCGGGTATAACTGTCCCGCACGACCAACCGGGAGCCATGTCATCGGCGTTGCGCCGGGTGTTGACGTATCCGGTGTTGGCCAATCGTATGGCCCGCGAGGCTCGTCGAATCGGCATGACACTTCATTGGCCAACCATCGGCCGCCGGTATGACAACCTCGCAACGAAGCTCGTTTCCAGGCCCATGACGACTCGTCAGGTTTCGTATGGTCGCCGGCTACGAACCTCGCCAGACGCTGTCACCCAGGCCGGCTGACGGCACGACATTTTCTGATTGTCGCTGCTGACTCTGCATGGCGATTCCCTATGACCTATGAGGACGGGCGTAACGTGAACACTGGACTTGATCGCGACATACCGGAGCCCCGTTTCGATCATCTCGCTCATATGACAGAGCCGTTTGGACTCTGGGAGCATGCCCTGTACTCGGAACCCCGACAGGATCACGGCTACTGCACAGACGACAACGCCCGGGCACTGATTGTTGCCAGTCGCCAACCCGGGCCCTCCGCCGAACTCATCGAGCTGGCCGAGATTTATGTGAGATTCCTCGAGGACGCGCAGATCGCAGGCGGCGGCTTTCACAATCGACGCAACAAGGATGGCTCGTGGGAGGACGCCATCGGGTCTGACGACTCGCAGGGCCGAGCCATCTGGGCGCTGGGCACTGTCGCAGCTTCAGGTCCCGAGCCATGGATGCGGGATCTCGGGTTGTCCATTCTCAGCGCGCAGTCCGGATTCTCGTCACCGTTCCCACGCTCAAACGCGTTCGCCATGCTTGGTGCATCGGAAGCATTGGCGGTAGCACCGGGAAACCTTGCCGCAACTCAGATCCTCGAGCGGTCTCTCGCGTCGCTCGTCGGCACGATGTCAGCTGCCGGGACGTCAGTGGGCGATCCGGTTGACGAAGAATGGCCGTGGCCCGAAGACCGTCTCACCTATGACAACGCCCGGATTCCCGAAGCCCTGCTTGCAGCCGGTGAAGCTACGGGGGACGATCAGCTCGTCAACTCCGGTCTGGCACTGCTCGAATGGTTGGTCGCAGTCGAAACCAACGAAGCACACTTCAGCTTCACCCCCGTCGGAGGATGGACCAGAGGAGAGCCCCGCCCCGGATTTGATCAACAACCGGTTGAAGCGACCGCCATGGCTGATGCGTGCGCTCGTGCGTGGCGGATGACGGGCGATCTGCGATGGAGAGCCGGCGTCGAAATGGCTGCGAGGTGGTTCCTCGGCGCGAACGACATCGGGGTGAACATCTACGACTCCGAAACCGGTGGTTCGGGCGACGGATTGACGTCCTCGGGAGTCAACGAGAATCAAGGTGCCGAATCCACACTGGCTGCCCTCGCCTCCCTACAGCAGGCCAGGGCCATCGAGATAGGCGCCTGAAAGCCCTTCGATAGTCGGCTGATGTATCTACGCTTCATTTTCGCGCCTGTTAAAGCTAAGCAAATCGACCTTTTCGGCCGAAGAAACATCGGATATGCAATCCATTCCCATCAAGCGAAGTGCTGCGCGATTCTTTCCCGATCCGCATCG
>JABDOU010000170.1 GCA_013043085.1 Acidimicrobiia bacterium | reverse complement strand
CGTCTCCAGGTTCCTCAGGACTGCGTACAGATGCGGTCGACCTCCCCGATGAGGTACGAATTGGAATTCTTCGCCGCGGCCAACCACAAGCCCGATACGGCTTCCGCTTCCCTTCGTTGCCAGGAATCCCATCGCCGCCGCGCCCTCAACCATCAGGTCACGCTTTGTATGGTCTGTCGTGCCGAAATCCATAGAGGCGGACGCGTCAACAACGAGCGTCGTCTCGAGCTCTCGATCCACGATGGTGTCGCGAACATACGGCTCGGTCGTGCGAGCTGTAACACTCCAATCGATGCGGCGTACGTCATCGCCGATGGCGTACGGCCTGGCATCACCCAGGTCTGATCCATGGCCAGGAAGCAACCCTTGCACGTCTCCCTGCAGAATCCCGTCGAGTCGATTGAGAACCGCGAGCTCGAGCTGACGGAGGCGGCTAGAAGCCTCCATCACCCGCCTCGGTCTCTCGCTCGACGACTCGCGCCTCGAGTGGACTCACTGTCGGAGCCGGGATCGTGGTCAGAAGCTCGACGAGCATCTCATCAACGTTCACGCCTTCCGCCATCGCCTCATATGATGGAAGAATGCGATGATTCAGGATGTCATAGGCGACGTCGTACACATCCTGCGGAACCGCATAGGACCGTCCTCTCAGCAGCGCCATGGATCGGGCGGCTTTCACCAGCCCGATCGAAGCACGGGGCGACGCTCCATACCCGATGTAGCGCACGAGACCGGCCAGACCATATTGAGCCGGATTTCTCGTCGCGAGCACGAGATGGACGGCGTAGTCCTTGACCTTGGGATCCACGACGATCGAATCTGCCATCTTCTGGAGGCGTGCCACGTCGGATATCTCGAGCACCTGCTGAACGGTCGGGGGGTTGATTTCCATTCGATTCACGATCTCACGCTCTTCTGAGGGAGTCGGATAATCGACCGGTACCCGCATGAGAAACCGATCTCGCTGAGCTTCAGGGAGCTGGTACACACCCTCTGACTCAATGGGATTCTGGGTGGCCAGCACGAAGAAGGGATCGGGCGCCTCGTACGTCGTACCTCCGATTGTCACCTGGTGTTCCGCCATGATCTCGAGAAGAGCCGACTGAACTTTCGCCGGTGCCCGGTTTATCTCGTCAGCGAGCACGAAGTTGGCAAACACGGGTCCCAGCTCGACGTCGAACGACTCTTGCGACGCTCGATAGATGCGGGTACCGGTGATGTCGGATGGGATGAGATCCGGAGTGAACTGGATTCTCGAGAAGGTTCCGCCGAGGGCCTTGGACACCGTCGACAGCGTTAGCGTCTTACCGAGGCCGGGTGCGCCCTCAAGCAAGCAGTGACCACCCGAGAGCAGACAGACGACGATACGCTCTACGACCCGTTGTTGTCCGACGATGACCCGGCGCACTTCGAACAGTGCCCGCTCCAGCGCCAGATGATGATCTTCAATCATGTGTCTCCTCTCGCCTCCCTCAGATACCGTTTGCGCCAACGCCTGCGCCTTCCAACGATCCTCCGACCTCGGCGTCCTGCGTCGCTGCTGCTGCCATTTCGAGAGCTTCCTGAATGGGAATCGCGAACCCGACTCCGTCGCTTCCCCCGGACGGGGTGAAGATCGCAGTGTTGATTCCGATCACCTCGCCTTTGCGATTCACGAGTGGTCCGCCGGAATTGCCACTGTTGATGGCGGCGTCGGTCTGAATGGCGTTTTTGAGGATGTCGCGTCCGATCGGGATGTCGCGGTCTAGCGCAGACACGATCCCCGCCGTGACCGTCTGGTCGAGGCCGAACGGGCTTCCCATTGCGATCGCAAGCTGGCCAACCCTCGGTTCGTCTTCACTGAGCGGAACAGCTGTGAGGCCGCTTGCTTCCACCTTGACCACAGCAACGTCAGCCGAAGGTTGGTTGACCACAACGGTTCCTCGCAACCTGGTCCCGTCTTGGAGGACAACCGTCACGGTTGACGAGTTCCCGACGACGTGTGCGTTGGTGAAGATGAATCCGTCTGAGTCATAGATGAATCCCGAGCCCAATCCACCACGCGGAGCCTCGATCTGCACAACGGCAGGCAACACGGCTTCGGCCACCTCGGCGATCGGCTCATCCGAAGCCGGCAGGGTAGGCGTCGTTTGTGCCTCTTCGTCCGCAGGTGTTTCTGCAGGTGGAGGAACATCAGCGGCCGGATCCTCCGGAGTCGCCGAGCCCTGCTCCTGGCCCGGGGTTTCGACCGGATCCAGCGGCGTCGAAGGGGTTTCACCGGTCGCCTGGGTCGTCGACGGCGGCTCGGCATTGACCGACGACGGAGCGCGACCAAAAAACACCCACACTGCCAGCACGGTTGCAATCAGGACTGCGCCGATCAAGGCCCACTCCAGTTTCGAAAAAGACGATGGCTCACGTCCTTCTTCGGTCAGTCCTTCGTTGGTTCGACGGGAGAACACTCGCCGCAGCGGCGACGGCATGGGCCCCTTCGGTGGAACCGGCGGAAGGTCTCGCCACGTCTGTCCGCGAGCCGGTCGGGTCGGTTCGACTTCTAATTCCGGTTCGCGGTTGCTCATGTCTTCCCCATCATCATGCTGGCAGTGTCGACAACGTATGGCCTAATTACGAGGAAATCCGGGGAAGTTCCTGAGAATCAGCTGTGAAGTTCGGTGCCCGTCGAGAGTGATCTTTGTGCGTATAGACATCGTACCGAGCCACGGGCTCTATCTCCACCATCCGACGGTTCTCCCGACGGCCCTCCGTTCGAACGCATGCACAGGCCGGCGCGTGGACGAGTTTCAGCGACGTCGCCGCCCAGGCTGCCGGCGGCACACGCCAGTCAGCGTATCTGCTTCCGAAGCGGATCTATCCCGAGAGCCTGACCCAGCCCAGGACGAGAACGATCGCCAGGACGGGTCCGCTCAACAGAATGAAATAGCGACTGCGCTGATTGTCTACAAACCGGGTCAGGACTCCAACAATGAGGACTCCCAGAATCCACACGCCGACAAACATGATGACGACGAAACGCTGCACATCGGCCCAACCAGGGTCGCGTGCGCCTACGAGACCCAGGATGGCGAAGAGGGCGGCGATCGCAAGGTGGATACCCACGATGGCTCGTTCTGATGTGGAGAGACGCTGGGAATTCCGATCTCCGAATCTGCTCAACGCTGACTCCTCTCGCGCGCGACGTTGCGCTCCATATGGATTAGACGCTCCAGCCACGTCAAAGTTGCGAGAATCTTGCACGAGCCATCGATCGAGAGGGGAATACTTCTCCGGGTGACTGCGTTGCAATCGGTGCCTCGATGAATCGGCAGTGACTCGGCATTGATTTGCCGGGTAGAGCGGATTTTCGAATACGGGCCGGGGCAACCCGACAACTGGCGCCGCACGCGCCGGCGAAGCTCAAGGAGTACTCCCAATGCCGGATAAGCCTGCGCCGGATATCCTTGCGCCGGATAAGCCGGCGCCGGACAAGCCGGGCGGGAATGAAGACGGGGAAAGCAAACGGGGAACGGGAAAGAATGACCACGCAGAACATCCATCTGGGAAGGTAGCCATGGCAACAATCACAGCCACATCTGAAAACATCGAATCATTGATTACCGAGAACGACACGGTGATCATCGACTTTTGGGCCGAATGGTGCGGTCCATGCCGCGGTTTCGCGCCGACGTTCGAGTCAGCTTCTGAGGAGCACGAGGACATCGTGTTTGCAAAGGTCGACACCGAGGACCAGCAGGCTCTGGCACAGGAGTTCAACATTCGATCAATTCCGACGCTGATGGTTTTTCGCGACCAGGTGCTTCTGTACAACGAGGCAGGTGCGCTTCCGCCCCAGATGCTCGGCGATCTCATATCACAGGTCAAAGGTCTCGACATGGATGATGTACGGCGCCAAATCGAAGAACACGGCGATGGTCACGACCACGCAGGCGAAGATCAGGCCGGTCAGGACCATGCAGGCCACGATCACGCAGGCCAAGACCACGCATAGCGCCGGGCTCACGTCGAACACGTTCAAGCTGTACTGCGGGCTATCACAACATCTCGATAGAGGATTCTTGAATGAGATTCATTTGCGTCCGGAATGTGACTTGTGATCCGCAGGCTGCCATCACCAGCTGACTGACAAGAATCAGATCCTCATCACGTCGTCAGCAGGTGACGTGC
>JABDOU010000161.1 GCA_013043085.1 Acidimicrobiia bacterium | reverse complement strand
GAACACCTTTGTTACCCATGAGCACGGTGAAGGTGTCTGCCTCATCTGCGGTCAGCCAGATGGCGGCGGTGGGACGCGTGGGGCTCGGCGGGCAGGACAGGTGCCACAACCGAAGCAGCCTGGATCTGGCCCTGGTCATGTAGACCGGTTCGTCGAGGACCACGAGCGTGTTCGGGAGTTGTGGGTAGCGAGCCAACTGGGTCTGGGCTGTAGGAATGCCCTCGGCATAAGCCCCAACCAACCAATCGCCGACGCCAGGGCCTACGTAGATGGTATGAATGCGGTCGAGGCTGATCGATTGCATGCCGGTCATGACGCGGGTGTCGTCAATAATCACCCGATTGTTGTCAACCAGGAGCTGCGGTACGGCAGCCGAGGTTGTCATGTGCCGCACGCCTGCAGCTATGAGTTCAAAGCCGGCCAGCGAACCAACGATGACAACCAAAGCCGAGATGGGACCCAACCCGGTGAAGAGTGCCCGGACAACAGCCCAGGTCAACACCAGCGCGCCAAAGAAGACCACTGTGAATCCGCCGGTAGCGGCTGACAGCCGCTGGCGAAACTGATACTTGAGTGTTACGGGAGCCTGTTCCATCCCGACTGAATCGGCATTCGCGACCCGATTCCCAAGAAGTTTGTTGCAGGTTGTCTAGAAGGGGCTCGCTGTTGGACCGGTGCGAAGAACGGCATTCCACACGGTCTCATAATGGTCACGATCAAAGGCATCGACGTGGGGTAGAACGAACTCGGCCCAGGCATTTCGCAGAGGATCCTCTTCCTCGGCATACATCATGAGGCCGGCGGGTAGGCGGTCAAGGACGGAGCGGAGACTCATCGGAGTCTCGACCCGCGTCCTGCTGTCGGTTGCCGTGAACGAATCGTTGACTTCAACCGACAATCGGGTTATCGCCTCGACATAGTCATCGTGCATCTTCGGATAGCGGCGCCTCAGCATCGCGGCCAGTTGCACGTCCGTCGGGAAGTCCTTTTCCCATATCACCCATCGGTCCGCAAACGCCTTGTTGAGTGTTTGGGTGCCTGCGTAGTCCCTCAGGTCGGTGGGGTTCATGGTTCCGAAGAGCCTTGTGTCGTTCCGGAGTTTGACGGTCTCGCCGTTCGGCAGATCGAGAGCCTGATGTCGGTCGAGCAGGCCGTGGAGTGCGAAGAGCGTCTCGGCGCCGGCCGCGTTGAGCTCAGACAGGTTGATCAACGCCGGACCGCGCAGTGCCCGGGTTATGTCGCCGTCTTGCCAGCGGGACTCGGTGCCTCCTTTGCCGTCGCCGTGCAACGTCACCGAACCGATCAACGTGATATCGCGCACCTCGCCGGTGAGAGGGATGCGGAAGTAGGGAAGCAGCAGTGCTGCGGCGAACTGCTCGAGATCGTGATCCTTTCCGGTTCCCATGTGACCGCGCAGCGCCATGTGCAACGGTGTCTTGTCGTCTATCCCGCGCCGTACCTCCTCCAGCCGGGCCAGCTTGTAGAGCATGCCCAGGTCGAGGTAATAGGGATCGGCCTCAGGTATCTTGGAGATCCGCTGGTCGTAATCCGGCAGGTCCTTCGGCACCTCGAAAACCTTGAGGCTTATGGGTTTTCCTTCACCCGTCGGGTCTTCGAACGTCACACTCTTAGCCATGGTTGCTCCATTGGTTGCTTGCTGTCCATTTCGATCGATGCCACCATTCTTCGCCGCCTGAAAGACTCAACGAACCCCGCAGCGCGGTGCGGACGCCTTCTACCATCGCTTTGGTCAAGGCATCCGGGCGCTCGACAACTTCATGTTGGCTGTATGCGGTTTGTACGGTGCCGTCGCCGATGCCGATGCCGAGCACATTGGTGCCTCCCCGTTCGGCGTCCTCCACGGTTGCCGAGAGGCTCTCGATTGAACCTCGCGTCATCCCATCTGCCAAGACCACGAGGATCCGCACCTCGGCACGGCGAGCATTCAAACGCTCGACCGCGTGGCTGACGTTGTATTCGTCGACATTGGCGGCCTTGTCGAACATCGAAACCGGGGGAGAGGTGTCGCCGCGTAGGCCGGCTTCGGCAGCAGCTTTCCTGGGTTCGGCGGCGGTCCAGAACAATCCGGCGAGGAGGTCCTCACTGGCACGCCATCGATCGGCGAAAGACTTGAGGAGGTAGTGATTGACGGTTCTCGTCAGTCGATCGGCCGAACCCTGCTGGGTGCGCTTGAGGCCGGCGGTGGCCGCGTGCATCCGCTTCTGATAGGACGTCTCCGTGTCGTCGGGACCGGCCGCAAACGCCCGGTTGAAGAGGCCAACTTCGAACTCCACCTGAAGCTCGTCGGCGAGCCGGGCCAGGCTCCAGGCTCCAAGGGTTGCCGCCGCCATGCCCCAGGGTGCGCGTGAACCTCCGGGTAGCTCACGGGGCTGCAGCATGCTGGCCGATCCGTCGATGAGAAGACTGACTGCGTAGCTTCGCCTGGATGACAGGGCGCGTCGCTCGAACATGCGTTGATACAACCCTCCGCCGAGAAGAAGCGCGGCATATGGCGACAGATCGCCGGCGTCGTAGCCAGAGCGAAGACCGCGCCGCTGATTTGCGATGAAGAGTGGCCACAATTCTCCAGAGACCCGTCGCTGGGCGACATCCCAGTTTCGAGCCGCCTCCTCGAGCGACTCCCTGCCGTTTGCGGCAAAGCCAGAAAACCCGTTTGGAAAGGGCGTCACGACGAGCTTGCCGCCCGTGCCAACCGGCGGATACACGGTTGGTGCCTCCGAAACGCGGATCAAGTGATCCGTGGTTGGGTCGCCTGCCAGATCTGAATCTCCGGCTTTGTCGGACTCGCCGGCAGCAGACTGCGACGCCTCCTTGGTGTCTTCGTATGAATTGGCGTCCGCCAGGATCGGTGATGCCAGCCGGACCGAGTCGACTCCGTCGCTGATAGCGTCCTTGTCGGATTCTTGTTGTTCGGCATCGCCAACAGCGGCGCTCTCCGACGCATCGGTGACAAGCCCGTGTAGCCGTGCGACAGCCAGTAGCTGAAGCGCAAGGAAACCAACGTCCCACGGGTCTCGCGAATGGCGGACATCGGCAATGAACGTCGTAGCGTCGTCAAGCGCCATCGCGACATGGGGTTCGACGACCTTTTCGAGGTATTCGCGATCGAGATAGTCACCAACCATCAGGAAACAGGCAAGGGCATACTGGCCGAGAGGACGGATGGATGACATGGCGTCGGGAACCGCGGCTCGATACATGTCACCCAACACAGAGCGAGCGCCCTTGTAGGTGTCGAGATGCACCGTCTCCTGGCGAGCGTCTTCGAGCGAGAGAAAAAGCGCGTCGGCTGCGGGGCCGCCCGCGTAGTTGATGGCCTTGAGCAGCGGAACCGGTTCCAGCGGCTGTTCCTGGTCGTCTGCCAACCATTCGGCTGGTATCACCCGGGGCTCCTCGAAATCCGTGACTGCGAGATGGATGACCTCGTGCAGTGCCGAGGCAAGCGCAACCTCCGAAGGTGTCACAGGAGCCCGACGGAGGTAGGCGGCCTGGAAGAGACCGGGGTCGAGCACAACCTCGTCCTGTCGCGACGACGATCGGGAACCGAGGCGGACCCGCAGGTTCTCGTTTCCGGAAACCGATCTTGCAAACCTCGTCACTGCAGGCGCGACTCGCTGATACCGGGCGATGACAGCGTCAATGGCTCGCTCCTCGGCGGGCAAGATATCGGTGAGTAACGACTCGTTTCGGGCGCGCATAAGCGACCATTGTCCCACATGGGTGAGGTAATTTGTCGATTGTGGTGGAGAATCTTCGGTCGACGCTGCGATTTCGGCGTTTCACAACGACCCGTTGCACACCGATTGCCCGCTGCGCCAAGGTCGACGACCTTCGTCGGGTTACGAAACTCAGTCGGTCAGGTCGAGCTCGTAGATTGCGAACGGAACCAGACTCGCGACTGTGTCATAGAGCTTCATGGCAACCTCGTTCTCCGTGCCGGTCATCCAGTACACCCTGCTGCACCTACGTGCTTTCGCGTCGGCGACGACACCGGCGATCAATGCTCGTCCGACTCCCTGGCCTCGAACATCAGCGCGGGTGAATAGATCCTGTAAGTAGCAAGCCGGATCGGGCGTCCAGGTATCGGCGTGGAACAGATAATGGGTGATGCCGACGAGCTCTCCTGAATCCGAAAATGCGCCCAGGCCGTAGATGTGATCGCGATCGACAAGTCTGCGCCACGTGTCGGATGGATTCCGCTTCTCAGCCGACACATCGTAGAAGTCGAGATATCCGCTCCACATCGGAAGCCAGGACTCACGGTCCGATGCGGCCAGCGGTCGTACGTCGAATGCCATCGGCTACACCAGGAGCGCTATCACTGCCACCGCGGCGGCTGCGATGACGAAGGCACCGGCGATGGCCGCGAGCACTGCGGACAGCAGGCCTATCGGCGTGATGAGCTTGAAGGACATCATGGTCTTGCCCGCGACTTCCATGAGTTCTCCGCGCCGACGTGCCAAAGCCCAGAGACCCTGGACGAGGCTCGAAAACAGTCCCGTCTGGCGCACGTCGGTGAGATCAGCCCGGGTCTGGCTGACGACGTCTTTCAGATCGTCGGCCATTTCGAGATTCGCCATCGATCTCACGATGCCGGCAAACCACCACAGAGACGCGCCGGGGATGAGGAGGATCCCGAGGCCCAGGATCGGCAGAAACCATCCGCTACCTGCCGTCTTCCATCGCACAACCAGCAGAACCCACAACAACGCTCCGCTGAAGACGGTAGCCCTCGCAAACCACTGCAACCGGGCTGCACTCGACCTTGCCAACCCTTGTGCACGCGCGAGCAGGGCGACGACGTTGCGGCCCGTTTCGCCAATACCCATGCCCGAGACACTAAATGCTGTAC
>JABDOU010000139.1 GCA_013043085.1 Acidimicrobiia bacterium | reverse complement strand
TTTGGAAAGAATTGACGAAACTCGTTGGCCAACTGAGCGGCGAGCGCCTTGTTGGGAGCGATTACGAGCGTAGGTCTTTGGATTTTCTCGATCATCCAGGCAATCGTTGCCGATTTACCTGAGCCGGTTATGCCCAACAGCGTCTGGTACTCCTGCCCTGCCTCGATCCCCTCTGCAAGCGCGTTTATGGCGTCCGGCTGGTCTCCAGACGGCTCGAAATCGGCCTCCAATTTGAACATGGCCGGAAGTGTACGCCGGGCCTGTGACAAGATCCCTACTACCGCGAACCCAGGGTTGTAGGTGGCGAAAACCGCCGCACACAACCCTGGGTTCGAGTTCATATGGAAAAGGCCCGGCGTTTCCGCCGGGCCTTTACTCAATCAGCTGCTAGTGCTAGTTGGTTGTCGTGCCAGACGTGCTCTGAGCAGTGTCGATCTGCGTGTTGACCGTGTCGAAGGTCTCGTCGACGTTGTCACCAACGGCGCGAACGGCCACCATGGCCACGACAGCGATCAATACGACCAGCATGGCGTACTCCACCATCGAGGCGCCCTCGTCGGTGTTGCGGTAAACCATGAACTTGGTATAAGCCTTAAGCATGTGTACTTGTCTCCTTGGGTGTGTGCGTACCTTTCGTAGTCAATGTACGGCCGATTTGGGACTTCCCTCCATGGGTCGGAGGGACCAGATTGGGGCGGGGTTCGGAGTAGAAAACGGCGCCGTTTCATCGAATTTCGTGTGACTAGTCACCCCGCGAGGGGTTCCGCTGGTCCTCCCCGACGGCACGGTTCACTCCTCAGAGCGGCCGTGTACGAGCCATGTCGACGTTGTCGTCCCGCCCGAGATCCGAGGTCGATTGAAGTCGATGTGAGCAGGCGCCGGACTACAGCCCGAGGCGAATCGCCTCAACCGCAGCCTGAGCCCGGTCGCTGACGGCCAGCTTGTCATAAATCGACGCAAGGTGGTTTTTGACCGTTTTTTGCGAGATATAGAGCTTTTCGGCCAGCTCGTCTGTCGACGAAACACCGGTCGCGAGGAGTGACAGCAACTCTCTTTCACGTGCGGTGAGGGCCGCTGCTCCGGGATCGAGCACGGCATTCATATGGGAGGTGACGTCGTAGTCGTCGTCGATGAAGCTCTCGCCGGCCACGGCGGCCCGCATGGCGGCTGCAAGCCTCGGAAGCGGCGTCGACTTGGATAGGAATCCAACGGCTCCCGCATCCATGGCTTGTTTCCGCATTTTCGCAGATTCGTGCATCGTGACGACAATGGCGGGAGGGCCACCCCGCATTTTTCCCAGAGCTTCAAGTCCCGACATGCCTGGCATATCGACGTCCACCATGATCACATCCGGAGACACGTCGTCGAGGATCGAGAGGAGCTCTGCACCAGAGGACGCTGTTCCGAGGACCTGGATGTCGGGAACGGCACCCAGCGCTTGTTCTAGCCCTTCGCGCAGGAGATCGTGATCGTCGGCGATCAATATTCGAATCATCGATGATCCCATTCGATCACGATCGACGTGCCCATCCCGGGAGAACTCTCTATCACCAGTTGAGCCTCCATTTTGCGGGCGCGCTCTTTCATACCGATAACACCGTAGTGGTTGGGCACAGGTATATCGGGGTCGAATCCGACACCGTCATCACCGATCATTACCCGACCTAGATCTCGATCTACCAGACCAGAGATTCTGATTTCTTCGGCCTGTGAATGTCGCACCGCATTTCTGACGGCTTCGCTCATCAACGATGCAGCATCCGTACCCAGCTTGGCCCGGGGACCGCGCCGCTCTTCCAGGTCGACAACGATCTTCGCCTCCGGATAATCGGTGACCAGTCTGCGAGCGTGACGCAACAGAGACACTTTCTCGTCCTGTCGCAGATCGGCGACGGTACCACGAACTTCCTCGACCAGTCCCTCTACGCTGGACCGCAACGCCTGGAGATCCCCGGACTGACCGGGACCAGCTTGCAGCATGGCTACGTCGAGCCCGAGGCCCAGGGACGCCAGTGACGGACCGATCTCATCATGTAGTTCGCGAGCGAGGCGTATCCGTTCCTCCTGAACTGCCCGTTTTGCGATGTCCTGCAGGATCAGAATGTTGGAGAAAGCGAGCGACATCGGACGTACTCCGTTCACCACGACCGAACGTTCATGATCGTCGAAAGGCTCATCGCGACCGAGCACGACGATGCCGACGTCGCGGTTTCCGACGGTGAGGGGAACCCTCATATCGTGAACAGATTCGCCGTGTCCCGTCCGCGCCACGATGACGGGCCCGTCCGTGCTGAGGATCGCGACATGGCCGAGGCGATAGTCGACGAGCGAGCCAAGCTGCTCGAGTGCAGTAGCCCCGACCGAAACCGGATTCAACTCTGCCCCGTCAGCCATGTCGTTGAGTCTCCGCAGCAGCTGGTTGGCGCTCTGGAGTCGCTCTAGTTGGTCCTGGGTTGCATCTGAGGCCTCCAGCAGAGCCTCCGTGGTGAGTTCGGCCTCGACCAGCAAGTAGCGAGCGTATGAGAGAAGAACTGCCACGAGTAGATAGAGGCCGCTCCATCCAAGGGTCTGCGGTGCCAGCGACTGATCGAAACCACTTATGAGAAAGAGTGCGGCGATCGACAGAACGGCGGTTTCCAGCCCAAGCCGCCACCCGGCGACGGCTCCTGCAAAAAACACGGGGGTGATCGTGAGCAGCAGATACGGGCTCTCGGTGCGGCCGGTGAGAAAGACCGCCATCATCGTTGCGACCGTACCGCCGACCGCGAGGACCTCCCTGGCCCACCTCGACCGGCGAACGTTCGGATGGATGCTCTGATACGTAACGATGAATCCGGCTGCGATCAATCCAGCTGCAATTACCGACGGACCCGTGCCAAGCTGGACAACGGAAACGAGCACGCCCAATGCCAGCGCGGTCCACTGGACCAGCGTCAGCACCCGGTCAAACCTGTCCTCCCAATCGGAGTCCTGATCCCACATGACCATCAGGCTACAGTCACCTGATGGTCCGAATCATCGTGTCCGGAGGCATCGGCTCGGGTAAGAGCACGGTGACGTCGATCATGCAAGATCAGGGCGCTGCGGTAGTTCATGCAGATGAGATCGGCCATATGGTCCTCGAGCCTGAGGGAGAAGCTTTCACCGAAGTGGCAGATGCTTGGCCAAGCGTCGTTACCGACAACGCCATCGACCGTAGGAAACTCGCGGCGATCGTGTTCTCTGACGATGCCGCCCTCGCTGAACTCGAGTCGATGACCCATCCGGCGATCCGGCGCAAACTGGCTGAACTCACACGTCTCGTCCACACCAATCTCCTCGTCGTCGAGATTCCGATCTTGCGAGATTTTCTCGATTCCAGCTGGACAAAAGTCTTCGTCACCGCGGAGTCGCACGTGCGACGTGAGCGGCTGCTGGCCCGCGGAATGGACGAAGCAGACATCCAGGGCCGCATGCGTGCTCAAGCATCGGATGCGACGGGCGTCGCGTGGGCCGATTACGTCATATCGAACAACGGCTCGCTCGAAGAGCTCGAAACTGAAGTTCATG
>JABDOU010000101.1 GCA_013043085.1 Acidimicrobiia bacterium | reverse complement strand
AGGCTATCCAGGGCCATGCTCCAGCCGGCTGCGCCTGGTGAATCGGCAGGTATGCCGACGTGCGTCATCACCATTCTTGTTTTCCCACCGAGATCTTCGAGCTCGACTATGACGTCCGTGCTTTCGGGGTGGCCGTCCTGTCCACCAGACTGGACATTTCCGTTCTCATCAGACATTGCCTCGGTATAGACGAGGCGTTGGTTCGGCACGACCTCGCGATACTCACCGGTAAACCACATCTGCATCGGTCCGTTTGGAGTCTCCATCGCCATGCAGATCAGCCTTCTGCCACCTACTCGCACATCCATCTCGGCCTTCGGAATGGTGGCTCCCATAGGGCCATACCAGGCGGCGAAGTGATCAGCGTCCGTCCACATCTGCCACACCAATTCGACGGGGGCGTCGAGGGTGCGTTCAATCATCACGGAGTTTTCGTCATTCATGTGGGTCTTCTTCCTTTTCTACTACTGATTCGTGCTTTTCTGTTACCAGTTCCTGGAGATAGTCGTCCATACGGTCAAATCTCGTTTCCCATACAGGTCGATACTGCTCGGCCCAGGTGGACACTTCCTCGAGGGGCGTCGGGTCGAGCGCACAGGGTCGATACTGAGCCTGCTTTCCTCTCACGACGAGGCCTGCTCGCTCGAGCACCTTGAGGTGCTTGGAGATCGCAGGCAGGGTCATATCAAACGGTGCGGCCAGCTCGGTAACACTCGCCGCACCCTGCGCCAATCGTGCGAGGATCGCCCGGCGCGTCGAGTTCGCCAACGCAGCAAACGTGTCGTCGAGCTGTTGGTCGCTGCGGGTGGCCATCTTCACTCCTCTCTTGCTATTGGCTTGAGCGTCTGGTGTATTTCACTGCTTGGTTAATTAACCACTCGGTACAATACCCAGCGGTTTCGGCATTGTCAACCCAACTGCTGACGAGCGAAAGGATGAATTGAATGCGTTTTCACGTGAGCGCGCCTTCAGATGAGCGCGTCTTCAAGTGAGCAGGTCACGTTTTGCCTTGACGAACTTCTTGACAACATCCAACGGGTTCGTATTGAGAATCTGTTCGGGTTCGAGCCAGCCCCGTTGAGCTTGCTGCACGCCGTACGACATCCGCCGTAGGTTGCTCACGTGATGCGAATCGGTGCTGATGACAAACGTGACACCCATCTCTCTGCCCTTGCGGATGACGTCGACGGTTGCGTCGAGCCTCGGCAACGCACCGTTGATTTCGATTGCGGTGCCGGTTACCAACGCAGCCTCGAGCACCGGCTCCATCTCGAACTGGATCCCGGGCCGTCGGCCGATCATTCGACCTGACAGGTGCCCGATCGCCGCCACGCCGGGGTCGGAGATGGCTTTGATCAGTCGGGCAGTCTGAACTTCGGGGTCGAGGTCGAACGAACTGTGGACCGACGCCACTGTCCAGTCGAATCCAAGACGAAAGTCGAGGTCGTAGTCGAGCGAACCGTCCCGACCGATATTCAACTCCGTTCCGTGGAGAATCGTCAGTCCGCGCGGACGCTTCCTTTTGAGCAGACCGCGTTGCTCGAGCATCTGGTCTTTGGTAAGTCCGTTGATCGCGAGATCGATGGCATGATCGGTGAACGAGATGTAATCGAGTCCACGGTCCCGGGCTGCGCCGATCATGTCTTCGATCGACGACCGCCCATCGCCCGACCAGTCAGAGTGGAAATGGAGGTCACCCTTGATGTCGTCGAGTTGGACGACCTGTGGAATTGAGCCATCCGCAGCCGCCTCGATTTCACCGGAATCCTCCCGCATCGTCGGTGGGATATATGCGAGGCCAAGAGCCTTGTATATCGACGCTTCCGTCTTGGACGCTTTGACCTTGCCGGTTTCGGAGTCTGACAATGAGTACTCATTGAGGAGCAACCCCCGGCTCAGCGCAATCTGACGGAGCTTGATGTTGTGCGCCTTGGAGCCCGTGAAGTACACCATTGCCGCTCCGTATTCGTCCGGAGTTACGACCCGTACATCAACCTGAAGACCGGTTGTCGTGATGATCGAGCTCTTGGTCTCGCCGTGGGCAATCACGTCGGCAACCGACGGCAAACCGACAAAATGCTCCATGACCGCGGAAGCATCGTTCGAGGAAACGATGATGTCGACGTCACCAATCGTCTCTGAGAAGCGCCGAAGGCTGCCGCAATATTGGACATCTTCGACAGTCTTCAAGCCCCGGAGCTCGGCGACCATGTCGAGTGCGATCGGCATGGCCTCGGCGATGGGGGTTCGCCGATCCTTACCGTGCAATCCGAGGCGCTCAATGGACTGCGCTATCTTGGCTTCGCTCTTGGCGCCGAGTCCCGGCAGACCCCGCAACTTCTCCCCGTCGATAGCAGCCTTGAGATCATCGAGGTTCTCGATATTGAGATCGGATCGCATTCGCTTGAGTGTCTTGGGCCCGACCCCCGGGATCCTGGAAAGAGCGACGAAGTCCGGAGGATACGCGGCCCGAAGCGCATCCAGTTTCTTGATCGAACCGGTATCGAGAAACTCCCGAATCTTCGAAGCCGTTGACGTTCCGACTCCTTTGATGCCGACCATCTCCTTCTCGTCAAGCTCGGCAAGGTGACGGGTTTCCGATTCGATTCCCACGATGGCGTTTTCCAGGGCGCGGACCCGAAAGGCCTGTGCACTCTCTTCTTCGAGAATCGTGAGCGCCACCAGCTCTCGGAGGATGGCAATGATCTGCTGGTTCGAAACGGCCATTCGGCCATGATATGGCACCCCGGAGCGACCCTTCTTCCCCCGGCGTTCCACGACCTCGCGAGTACAGTTGCGGCCATGGCAGCAGGATCACGGGCAACCGACTGGACAAGCTCGCCCCCACGAGGAATCCGGTTCTCGTCGCTCGGTAGCCGGAAGGTCTGATGGACGTCCGAGAAAGCGTCATCGGGGCAATCGGCAACACTCCGCTGATTCGATTGTCGCGCATACATCCGGCCGGGAATCTCCTGGCCAAGGTCGAGTACCTGAATCCGGGCGGGTCGATCAAGGACCGGATCGGAATTGCCATGATCGAGGACGCTGAGCGCAGCGGATTGATCGAGCCGGGCGCAACCATCGTCGAGCCCACCAGCGGCAACACCGGCGTAGGGCTAGCACTGGCTGCTGCCATCAAGGGCTACAAGCTCGTGTGCACCATGCCGGACAAGATGAGTCAGGAAAAGATCGACGTGTTGCGAGCATATGGTGCCGAGGTGGTGGTCTGCCCAACGGACGTCGAGCCGGACGATCCTCGGTCGTATTACTCGGTGGCACGCACGATCGCGTTGGAGCGACCTGGCGGATTTCTCCCTAATCAGTACGCCAATCCCGCCAACCCGATGGCGCACTACGAATCGACAGGCCCCGAGATTTGGAAACAGACCGATGGAGAAGTCGGGATACTGGTCGTCGGTCTCGGTACCGGTGGCACGGTGGGCGGGACTGCGAGGTACCTCAAAGAACAGAATCCAGACGTGTTCGTAGTCGGGGTGGATCCGGTTGGATCTATCTATACGGCAGCAACCGATGCCGACGTGCACACGTATCTCACCGAGGGAGTCGGAGAAGATTTTTGGCCTGACACGTTCGATCCCTCTCTCGTCGACGATTATGAGGTCGTTGATGACCAGCAGGCGTTCACGATGACCCGACGGCTGGCACGGGAAGAAGGTTTGCTCGTGGGTGGTTCGTGCGGGATGGCGGTTGAAGCGGCCGTGCGAGTGGCAACTGCCAGGCCGGCTGAACTGGTGGTTGTGATACTTCCTGACGGAGGTCGAAGTTACGTTTCGAAGATCTTCAACGACGACTGGATGCTGGCGAACGACATGGAGCTCAATTGAATTTCGAAACGGACGCCATTCATGCGGGGCAGGACCCGGACCCGACGACCGGATCGGTGATCGTTCCGATCTATGCCACATCGACGTACGCCCAGCCCGCCCCGGGCAAATACGATGTGTACGACTACTCACGCACGGAGAACCCGACCAGGACCGCCTTTGAAACGGCGCTCGCAACGCTCGAAGGCGTTGTACCGGGAAACGGCGGAGCGCTGTCAACGGCATCGGGGATGGCGGCCACGGCTCTGCTCGGATACCTGCTGAAGCCGGGCGATCACGTCGTCCTACCAAACGACGCGTACGGTGGAACATTTCGCTTTTGGGTCAAAGTCGC
>JABDOU010000099.1 GCA_013043085.1 Acidimicrobiia bacterium | reverse complement strand
ACTCTAGGTAGCACGTCCGTCGGATCGTCGGATCGCGCGTCGACGCATCGGGACACTCACCAACGCCGGTTGATGCTGTTGGGATGCTCCATACATCGGTCATCTCCTGCGGCTTGCGAGGACTGTGTTCTGCAGAAGTGTCGCAGGAGCGCAACTTCAGAGACTCGCTAACCTGACGTGCCAGAGTTGTCCGACAGCAAGGTGGGACCGAATCCGGAACTGATACGCCGCTCGCCACAACCAGACGCAGGCAGACACATGGCGATACAAAACGGGGCGAAACAAAACAGGGCCAAACAAAACAGGGCCAAACAAAGGGGCCAGACACAGGGCTACACACAGAGCTACACACAGGGTCAGACACAAGGCTAGACACAGGGCTATACACCGGGTCCAGCCAACAACTCAGGCCAGGACCGATACGAACGCTCGCTACATCGAATCCCGATTTGGTCAGACGAAAGCTGAGAAGGGATCACGGAAACAACATGGAGAAACATGGTCGACGGATCTGAACACTACCCCGACCACACCAGCTGGTTCACTGAGCGCTTTATCGAGATCGGGACCAACATTGCCAGGGTTATCCAGGGCAAGAGTGACGTCATCGACCTGATGGTCACGGCCATGATTGCAGAAGGCCACATCCTGATAGAAGACGTTCCCGGGGTCGGCAAGACCCAGTTGGCCAAATCTCTCGCCAGATCGATCGACGGCACGTTCCACCGGATCCAATTCACCCCCGATCTCCTGCCTGCCGACCTGACCGGTGTCTCGATCTGGGACCGCCAGCGAGGCAAGTTCGTTTTCCGTCGCGGCCCGATCTTTGCCAATGTGGTCGTTGGCGACGAGATCAATCGGGCGAGTCCGAAAACCCAGGCCGCGATGCTCGAGGCCATGGCCGAGAAACAAGTTACGGTGGACGGAATAACGAGGGAATTACCACCACCCTTCCTCGTTGTTGCCACCCAGAATCCGATCGAGCATGAAGGTACCTATCCCCTGCCTGAAGCTCAACTCGACAGATTCCTGATGCGTATAACGGTTGGTTATCCCACTCGCGACAGCGAACTGGAAATGTTGGACGCCCACGCCGTGACCTCCTCGTTCGACGACCTCGAACCGGTGATTGGCGCTGCCGATGTTGTCAAGATGATTGGCATCGCACGTGGCATTCATGTCTCTGTCCCGGTGCGGGAATACCTCATTGATCTGATCGAGGCCACCCGGTCTCATCCTGAAGTTCTTCTCGGTGCGTCACCGCGTGCGAGCCTTGCGCTACAGCGTGCTGCCAGGGCGAGGGCCGCATCCAGAGGTCGAGAGTTCGTCCAGCCCGATGATCTCAAGGATCTTGCGATTCCGATATTGGCGCATCGCATGGCCCTGCGTCCTGAGGCTGTCATGCGGGGGGCTACCGTCGCCGCCACGCTGGCCGACATCATCTCCTCGGTTCCCGTGCGAGCCGCCCACTGACATGCTGACGAGCCGCGGCCGAATTATGGCGGTGGCCGGGTTCGGATTCCTCGTTTCCTGGATGTTGTTTGGCGAACGCGAGCTCATGGCAGCCGGCCTCATTGCCCTCCTGGGCGTTGGTATCGGCCTTGCCAAGGTCGCATGGGATCGAACCGACGCGGAGATCTACCGCACCATCTCTCCCCAGCACGCGTTCGTGGGCGACACGATCTCGGTCCAACTTCGGATCGAACCGGCAGGTCATGCGCGTAACGTCCGGATTGAAGACCAGGTCGCCGGAAAGCCGGAAGCGGTTTTCGCAGTCGATCGCTTTCGCGCCGGCCACGAGCTCAGCGCTCGATACCAATTCACCCCCACACGACGGGGGGTCCATCATGTTGGCCCCGCCGTGATGAGCGTCGGGGATCCATTGGGTGTTGCCCATCAATCAAACGGCGCCAGCCCTGTGGACAGCATCATCGTGTTTCCGCCCATCGTGCCCCTGGGAGGGCTACCGATTTCACGAGGTAGTGAGTCGGGAGCCAATCCCGGCTTTGTCCGCAATACGGGGGGCGATGAGTTCTTTTCACTGCGCGAGTACCGGCAAGGCGATGACCTGCGGCGGGTTCATTGGCCGGCATCGGCACGGCGCGACACGCTCATGATTCGACAGCTGCAGGATCCTCAGAACACATCGGTAATGGTGCTGTTCGATCCCCGGCCAGGCTCATACAGAACCGCCGACATCTTCGAAGACGCCGTCTCGTGCGCGGCATCGATATACCAGCACCTCTTCCGCGCCGGCGTCGGACCGGTGCTGGCCGTGCCGGGCAAGGGGGTCACCAGAAAGGAAGACTTCGACAAAGGGATGGAGTGGCTGGCTGAGGCCGGGTCGGAGCCGATCCCCGACTTTGCTAACGCGGTTCGGCGTATCGACCAGCAGGTTTCGGGTGGTCTCATCATCTTGATGACCGGCATACCTGATGATGACTTTCTGGCAGCGGCTCGCGTATTGCAGAGATCGTTTGGGCGCCGGATCGGGTTCACGATCGGAGACGGAATTGCGCCGTCACCAATGTTCGTACCTGTACCAGACCTTGGCCGGTTCGCCGAGGTCTGGGAAGACGGATTGGAGCAAGCATGGGCAATCGCACCATCCGGATAGTTGCAGCCGGCACATTTCTGCTGGCGATGCTACGTCTTGAAAACGTCCTGCTCGAAACCGCTGTCGGCATCCGTTGGGAGGTCGTCGTAGCGCTGATGGCGGCGCTGGGCGTCAGCATTACCGCTGCCGGGCTTTCCTTCGGTTGGCGTCCATGGACGTTGGCTGCCGTCCAGACGGTGGTTTGGGCGATTCTGGGTATGGCGTATCTCGCGCCTGGTACATTCGAGAACCTGCTTCCAACCTCCGAGACCTGGCG
>JABDOU010000087.1 GCA_013043085.1 Acidimicrobiia bacterium | reverse complement strand
TCGTAAACCTTGTCGAGTGCTCCGAGGTGGGCGGCGACGACCGCCCTTCCGAGGTCGTGATCGTCCCAGTCTCGCTCCCGGGTGATGTGGCCGGGCAATCCGTTGGGTATGCCTCCCAGCGTGGCTATTCGCTCCGCAACGGCATCGGCCATCGCCCGTACCCCCTCCACCTGCTCGTCAAGCAACCGGTGGACGGCCATGAATCCCGGACCAACCAGATTCCAATGGATGTGCTTGAGCGTGAGACCCAGATCGAGCAGCCCGACCAGGCGAGCGGACAGCGCGTCGACGAGATCGGCAGCGTCGTCTTTCGCAATCCCGGCCGGTCGGAACTGATTCACCTCTGGCGTCCCGGGTACCAGATCTCTGTCGCTCTTGTCCGTGGTGGTTTGCGTCTCCGTGGTAGTCATGTTTGCTTCTCCTCTTGCTTTCTCTAACGCTCATGGTTGGCCGGTGTACGTAGCACCTGTAGATGCCACGCCTACACGGCCACCCCCTACACCTATACCCGGCTACGGCATTTCATAACCGGGCCCGAGGATATACGCATCCCGAATGGATGTATCAAGTATCAAGGCGCTCGTCGACTGCTCAACAATTACTCAACCTGCAAGAAGCTCCACCTGGCGTCCGTGGCTCTGGGAATTCTCACGAGCTCGATGTTTGGGCACAGGGCGTTTGGGGTATCTATCGCTCAGGAAATACACAACGCCTACCACATGAGGAGAACAACATAATGGGCATCATTACATTTCTGATCGTCGGTCTGATCGCCGGATTCGTGGCACGCCTCGTCGTGCCGGGCGATGACCCGATGGGACTCGTGGGCACACTCGTGCTTGGAGTTATCGGCTCGTTCGTCGGAGGATTCTTGTCGGCGCTCGTCTTTGCAGGTGACCTCGAACTTTCAGCGTCGGGGATTGTCGGGTCCATTGTCGGTGCCATCGTCGCACTCCTGGTTTACCGCTTCGCCGCCAGCAGGGGTGTTACTGCCTAACACCCGCCGCCCGACGACAGAGCGCCGCAGTCCGGGGAAGACATATCCCGGCTGCGGCGCTTCGTTGTTTAGAGAACACATAGAGAACACATAGAGAACCGAGGAGGAGACGAAAGAACGTGAGTTCCCAGATTTCGCATAAACCTGAGGTATTCATAAGACCTTTGACACCATTGGGATCACTATTGAGTGCATTCACCACCAGAGCATTCACCACTAGAAAGGCAATCGATGGAAAACCAGCAAAACAAAGAACCGATAACGAGGCTCGACGATGTGCGCGCTCCGTACAACATCGTCGCAGCAGTTTCGAACCTGCGGGACGCCCGTTCGCTGATTGAGTCCCTCGGCAAACACGGAATCGAGGCAAGCAACATCAGCTTGCTCGGCGCGTACGCATCGGAACCCGGTGAGTCCGTAGACGATGCGGCATCCGATGACCCGGCGACAGAGACAACGAAGGGATCAGCCGTAGGGGCCGCCATCGGCGCCGGCGTAGGAGCCGCGACTGCCGCGGCCTTTGCCCTCCCGGGTGTTGGACCCGTGGTGGCCGGTGGATTGTGGGCACTCATGGGCGGTACGGTCGGCGGCCTCGTTGGCGGTGCCTCCCAAGTGGCGCTGGCAGAAGCGTGGGAGCACACATTTCAAGCCGTTCGAGAGGGGAATTTCGCCGTAGGTGTGCACAGCGTTGATCAATCTGAGATAGATCGCGCGCAGCCGGTGATGGAACGCGCAGAAGCGCTCGCTATCAATCGCTTCGAGGACGCCACAACCAAAGGCGATGCCACTGGAGACGGAGGCGTTTAGAAACTCGCCACCCGGGTAAAGGCAAGGAGAGACCACACACAGCCACCTTGAAGGAGGGAACCACATGGACCGTAGTTCAGGAGGGGTGTATCCGCTCGCCGATGATCCCGAGGGATCGATCAGCCTCGACGCGAGTAGCGCCCTGACCACACTCATCAACCTCGTCTCAGACGGCGTAGAGGGCTTGGCCAAATCAGCCGAGTTGGTCGAAGACGACGTCGCCCGATCGCTCTTTGAGTTGTGGTCGTCCGAACGCCGGCAGTTTCTAGCCGATCTCCACAATATCGCTGCTCGCTTTTCGGCAGACGATGAGGAACCCGGGACGGTCGGTGGCGCTGTCCACCGTGCGTGGATGACCGCAAAGAGCGCAGTCACCGGAGACGACGAAGCCGTCATCGAAGCCGCCGTTCGCGGAGAACAGACTGCAATCGACGCCTACGAAGACGCCCTGGGCACCGATTTGCCGGACTACGCCAGACCCGTCATCCAACAGCAGCTCGAGCAGATTCGGAGTATTCATGATCGGCTCACCAACTGGGACGCCGTCTAGGGGGCAGACATGGACAGCGAGGATGCCTTCACCAACGACCATGGTGATGGCACTTCGATCGTCGACGTAAGAGTTCCCAGGGGTAGAACAGGCAGTCGATTCGCGAGACGACTCGTGCGCGAATACTGCCGCACGCACCGTATACCTGCGCACATAGCCGCGGATGTCGAGTTGATGACCAGCGAATTGATAACCAACGTGGTTTCCCACGCCTATGGGCCTGCGACATTGACGATCAAGAGGCTGGACACCGCTACCTATCGGGTCGAGGTGAGAAGCAAAGGCGATCGATTTGCGTGGCGGCCTCCTGGTAAGGACCGCAAACGTTCGCTAACCCAGGGTTCCTGGGGTCTCACCATCCTGGACCAGCTCGCCGATCGGTGGGACATCGGCGACGAAGATGGGTTTACCACGGTGTCCTTTGAGTTTTTGAACCCCGAAGCCTGTCACACGACAAACTCTGGCTGTCAACTCGTCAACGGGTGAGCGCTCCAGGCATGAGGTCAAACCGGTATCAGTCCACTGCTGATCGAACGGCGTCGAGGGCCTTTTTCAGGAGCCGGGAGACATGCATCTGCGATATACCGAGGACATCAGCAATTTCCGATTGTGACTGGCCGACGAAGAATCGCTGATAGAGAATGTGACGGCTGCGCTCGTCGAGCTCGGAAAGAGCTGCCGCTGCGTCACTCCAGCGGGCGCTCATTTCGATGAGTTCGTCGTCGCTCCCAAGCATCGAGATCAGCTCGTCACCATCACCTTCGTCGGTTCCGAGCGGCGTATTGAGCGAGGTAGGCATATAGGCAGAACCGATTTGCATCGCTTCCAGGACCTGCTCCTCTGGTATGTCGAGCACCTCGGCAATCTCGGCGGTTGTCGGAGACCTCATCAACGTCTGACGGAGTTCGTCTGAGACTCTCGTCACACGTCTACTGGTTTCCATCAGGCCACGGGGCACCCGTACCGTCCACGCCTTGTCGCGCAGGTGTCGCTTGAGCTCACCCATGATCGTCACCGATGCAAAACTTTCGAAGCGACTTCCGTGGTTGGCGTCAAACCGCTCCGCGGCCTGTATGAGGCCATACATGGCGACCTGCTCTAGATCCTCGAGTTCCTCGCCACTTCTGCGGTACTTCCGGGCGAGCCCTCGTGCCAACCCCATATGAGCGGTCACAAGCTCGTTGCGTTCGGTTGGGGTGACCACCTACTCAACCGCAACCGTGAGTACCAAGTCGGATCCCACCAACTCGGCGGATGATGCAAGGGTCGTCACCAGGTCGAACGGGTCGGGTTTCATATCTGACGGTTCGAACGAAGTGACGGGGCTGATGCGGCACTCGAGAGCCGCTTCCGATGGGCGGAGCACAACCGAAAACGACTCGCTGCCCTCGAGAGCGAACGATGCAGCCTCGGTGACGAGCAATTTGAGCTCGTCGATCCACTGTTCGTTCTCGTCGCCGACGGCAAGCGGTCGCGCAACCGCTCCAACGAACAGCCGCACAAAGAACAGAGATCCGGCCTCAGCCGGAATTGTGATGCGGAATTCCGATGCGGGCCTGAACGCGATCGCGGGATCGCCCTGGTCAGCCGCCAACGGCTTCGGAGACATTCTCGTAGACGGCAATGTGGTCGTCTACGCC
>JABDOU010000060.1 GCA_013043085.1 Acidimicrobiia bacterium | reverse complement strand
GCGTCGGCGAGTTGCTGATAGGTAGTGCTCGCGTTCTGGCAGTGGCCCGTCTGTGCCGCTACGAAATCGGCCCACCACTCGTTTACAAAGCGAAGATGCCCGTTGCTCCCCGAGTAGGCAGGTGAGTGATAGCCAACAGGCTGATTTGCACCCGCTTCTCGCAACCCGGACACCATGTTCGCCCAAATCTGCGGGTCTTCGACTCCGATGAAGTTGTCGCCGCCCGCAACCCAGTGGGCGATGGCGCCATGGTCGCCGAACGCTTGGCCAAGATCGAAGCCGAGCTGCCAGGCGTTGCCGGCGTTGAGGCTCCCGTCGTTCGCATATTTGTTGGCCCAGATCATCACAAACCCGATCTTCTGATTATTCCTCTGAGCCGCGTCGAGGATGCCGCGCATGTGATTGATGTATCCCTGGTTGAGGTAGAAGCGGTCCCCCCAGCCACCGGTCGCCACGGCGTCACCGTTGACATTTGTACCGCCAATACCACCATTGATGTGGTTGAAATACGACAGCCAGGCACCTGTGAAACCGGCCCGATTGAGGTGGGCAAAATACTGGTCGGCTTCGCTGAGCGTCGCGAATACCGGCATCTCCCAGGCTGTGTCGTATACCGGGATTCCGGGTCGCGACGAAGGTGCAGGTGCCGGGGCGGGTGCCGGAGCAGGGGCAGGAGCAGGAGCAGGAGCAGGGGCAGGTGCCGGAGCAGGGGCGGGAGCAGGAGCAGGAGCGGGGGCAGGAGCAGGTGTTGCTGGTGCCGGTGTCGTGGTGTCGCTCGGCGGGTTGACCTTCGGGGCGGGTGCAATAGCGGCATCTGCGGTGATCAGCGCCTTTCCGATATCGACCGTGATCGAAGGAGCCGGACCATCGTCTTCAACTACCGGCCGCGATATCGCCCCGACGCCGTCATCGGGATTCCAGTCTCCGGCGGCCGGGATGCCACTCACTCCTTCGAGGGAGACAACGTATTCCGTGGGTTCCGAATCGATTTCACTCAGGAACGTCATCTGCTTGAGCACGGAGCGGTAGAGACCGACCGATTCGGATCCGTCCGAATCCCAGTCCCCCACGATCACGTTGTCGACGTTGAATCCCATGTAGCCGATCCACGCCGGATCGCTTCCGCTGGTGTCCTTGGCGACCGAAATCAATCCGGTTGACGGATGGTGCACACCGACCTGGTCTATTCCATCCCCATCGAAATCGCCCGCGAAGGCCCGGCCGGAGGTTCCGCCATATTCGAACACCTCATCGGCATAACCCTGCACGTTGGTGTTTCGTATATAGAAGCGACCGTCTCCGGGGCGGTATACAGAGATCGTGTCGATACCGTCTCCGTCCCAGTCACCGCAGATAGCCTGATCGCCAGGGATCCCGTAATAGAGCTCGGCTTCGGCCACCGCTCCATCGTTCTGGTTGCGAAGCGAGAAAATGCCGGTCGCCGTCTCGTAGGCACCGACGGTGTCAGTGCCGTCATTGTTCCAGTCACACATGAGTGGAATGTCACCAGGCGAGCCAAAGTAGAAATCGGTCGTCCCCGGCACCGTCCAGCGCGTGGTGACCGGATTGAAGAACGCCACATCGGAGCCTTGCGAGGGATCATCGGCAAAGGCCGATCCACTCGCGAGAAGAAGAGCCGCTACAGCGGCTGAAATTGCGAGACCCCCCAAGGTCTTCTGTCGCATCGGCACGCGCTCCTCTGATGTAAATCTTGTGCAAGTGGCGTTGTGTGCTCCGGCATCCTTCGGCATAGGTCGAGATTTCCTTTACCCCATATGCGCTGGAAATGTTCACCAGTACACGACGTTGTGGGCGGCTCGACTCTTCGATGTGACGAGCGACCCGGCGCGGAGTAACGTCGATGAAACGACTGACTGAAGGAACCATGGTTGTAGTCATCAGCCCGCATCCGGATATCGAGGTCCCATCGATTCCTCTCACCGACTACGTGATGTCCGATGCAGACGGACTATCCGAAAAGCCCGCCTTCGTGGATGGTCCGTCTGGCCGCACGATCACGTTCGGCCAACTCAAACACCAGATCGCGAACATGGCGGGAAATCTCGCCGCCCGCGGCCTGGGCCCTGGTGACGTAGCCGGGATCCTGGCCCCGAATGTTCCCGAGTATGTCGTGATGTTTCACGGAAGCATCAAGGCAGGGATAACCGTTACGACGGTCAATCCGACGTATACGGTCAACGAGATCGTTCATCAACTCAACGACGCCGGAGCCCGGATCCTGTTCACCGTGTCGTCGTTTATGCCCCAGGCGCTGGCGGCAGCGACCGAATCGGGAATTGAAGAGATCGTGGTTCTAGGCGAAACCGGGGAAAGCGCAACACCGTATTCGGAGCTCCTGGTCGACGCCGAACCACCAATCGTCGAATTTGATCCTGCTACTCACATGGCGGTGTTGCCGTACTCGAGCGGCACCACAGGTCTATCCAAGGGTGTGATGCTGACCCACCAGAACCTCACGGTGAATCTTGCCCAGGCTTCCGTGCCGCTGGAAATCAGCAGCGATGATGTGCTGATCGGCGTACTGCCGTTCTTTCATATCTACGGCATGATCGTGATCATGAATATGGCAATGTTGCATGGTGCGACGGTCGTCACGATGCCGCGTTTTGACCTCGTGGAGTTTCTCGAGCTCGTCCAAAAATACCGGGTCAGCGTCGCGCTTCTCGTTCCTCCCATCATCCTGGCCCTGGCCAATCATCCAATTATTGATCAGTACGACACCACCTCGCTGCGGCTGGTTTTCTCCGGGGCGGCTCCGCTCGGATCCGACCTGGCCGATGCATGCGCAGACAGGATCCGATGCGATGTAACTCAAGGTTACGGATTGACAGAGGCCAGCCCTGTCACCCATTCAACCCCGAGCGGACAACGTCGCCCGGGGTCGGTCGGACCGGCGCTACCCAATACCGAATCGCGCGTGGTCGATCCCGAAACCGGGATCGACGTAGCACCCGGCGAAACGGGCGAACTATGGGTGAGAGGCCCGCAAGTGATGACGGGCTATTTGAATAATCGTGAAGCCACGGCAATGACAATCGATGACGAAGGTTGGCTCCATACGGGCGATATCGCCATGTATGACGATGACGGGTGGTTCTACATCGTCGATCGGCTCAAGGAACTGATCAAGTACAAGGGGTTCCAGGTGCCACCGGCAGAGCTCGAGGCGCTCCTGATAACCCACCCCGCCGTCGTGGACGTGGCGGTCATTCCGAAGCCAGACACCGAAGCCGGTGAGGTCCCCAAGGCATTCGTCGTGGTGAATCAGGACGTAACACCCGAAGAGATCAAACAGTTTGTCGTTGGGAAAATCGCAACCTACAAGGAAATCCAAGACGTGGAGTTCGTGGACGAGATCCCGAAGTCGGCATCGGGAAAAATCCTACGACGAGTGCTACGCGAACGCGAGGGTTGACTCCGTTCTAGCGCGCCAAAGCTCTGACCTGACGGGCGGCCACCATGAGCGAGTCCAGGTCTGACCCTCCGTCGTGCCTCAGCATGTCCAGGAATCGGTCGAGGCGCTCATGGCGCTCGAAACGCTGAGCCACGTAGGTGTCGACTGCTTCGGATGGCGACATCCCGTCACCACTCGCCATGACCCACTCGGACAAATCGCGTCTCAGCCGTTCGAGATCGCTCTCAAACGAGCGGATGGCCCAGCGTTGCCAGCGATTACCGGGAACCAGTCGCTCCGCCTGGCGCTGCAACCAGTCGATGCGGTATCGATCACCAACAACGAGAAACAGCTCGGCAACCCGGTTGACATCCCAGCCGGTCGAACTCGCAACCTGAATGATGTCAGGCGCGAGTACCAGTTCCTGGTGATACACATGTCGAACGGCAATATCTTCCGGCACTCCCACAGCCACAAGCCGGGTGATCTCGCGGTCGAATTCGGTTCGTTTTTCTTCAGGTACCAGGGCCGGCAACGATGCTTCGAGATCTCGGAAAGCTGATCGGGCGCCGTCGAGATCGTCCAACTGTGGCATGCGCTCTGGTTGCGCGAGAAACCAACGGGTGATGGCTTCTACGAGGTCGTCGATCGCCTCCAGGAGTTGACGTTGGATGGCGGGATCCGAACTGGCGTCCAAACGTTCGATTTCACTCCACCGCTCCTGTGCATCGACCAAGCTGTGAGCCACCCGGTACGCCTTCACGACTTCCGCCCTGGTTGAGCCTGTTTCCATCTGCAGGCGATTGACGAACGTGACACCCTGATCGTTGAGGACGCGGTTGGCGATGACGGTAGCCACAATCTCTCTGCGAAGCGGATGCTCCCACAGCAGATGACCAAAGCGCTCCACGGCCAACTCCGGAAAGTAGTCACGCAAGACTCCCATGACGTCGGGTTGGTCGGGAATGTCTGACTCGACCACTGCAAACTTGAGATCCTGTTTCGCGTAAGCCAGGAGCACCGCCAATTCGGGTCGATACAAACCCTCGCCGTCGCGGCTACGGTCTTCGAGTTCGTCGAGGTTCGGTAGACCTTCCAACTTGCGGCGGAGCAATTCGTGCCGTTCGAGTGTTTTCATCAGGTC
>JABDOU010000026.1 GCA_013043085.1 Acidimicrobiia bacterium | reverse complement strand
ATTTGACAGGCGAGGACACGTTCGCTGGCTTCCCTGGATCGATAGGGACGCTGGGCGCCGCGCTTGGTGCCACGGTGTTGACCAGGCTCAGCAAGTCGCGCGGTCGGCGAATGACGTTCATCGGCGGCTATCTGGTGGCAGCGGCCGGAGGTGTCATCGCTGCTTTTTCAATCATCATCCAGTCTCTAATGACTCTGATGGCAGGTTTTCTGCTTGTCGGATTTGGACGCTCGGTCAGCCAGCTTGCTCGATTCGCTGCCGCCGACATGAGGTCCGAAGAACGGCGCGGACGTGCCATATCGACGATCGTATGGGCGGGCACGATCGGCGCCGTTGTCGGTCCCAGGCTCATTTCTCCTGCAGGAGAAATCGCCGTTTCGCGCGGCCAAGAGGCACTCCTCGGTCCGATGGTCTTGATGGCGGCGGGTCTTGTGCTCGCTGCGCTGGGGTTCTGGATTTGGCTTCGGCCCGACCCGATGTCTCTCGCCATCGACACCAGCGACCAGCCAGTTGTTGAAAAGACGAAGCTTTCCTTGCTGTTGAGGCATGACACGGTGTGGCTCGGCCTGACGGGACTCGTTGTCAGCCAGTTTGTGATGGTGTTCATCATGACAATGACGCCGCTCCATCTGGATGGCAACGGCTATGACCTGAACGACGTTGGTTGGGTCATGACGGCCCACACGGCCGGCATGTTCGCGTTTGCTCCACTCACCGGGTGGTTGGTCGACCGAATGGGCTCGCGCTGGGTTCTCGCCGCTGGATCGCTGATGTTGATCGGTGCGTCGTTCATGGCCGCCCGTGCCCTCAATGCGGAACTGCCGGTGCTCCTACCCGGATTGTTCCTCCTCGGATTGGGATGGAACTTCGGGTATGTCTCATCGTCGACAGTTCTTCAATCAGGGTTGGAGCTCCAGGATCGCCTCGGACTGCAGGGGCTCGCCGATTCGTCAACATGGATCAGCGGTGGTCTGGGAGCCCTGCTGTCGGGAGTCATTGTGCACACCACGTCGTTCGCGACGCTCTCGTTAGCCGGTGCCGCACTTGCGCTCATTCCGCTGGCGGCGCTCCTGATGCTCATCCGGCGCCGGGAGCGGGCGGCGGTCTAGCCGGTCAAATAGGAACCTGAATTCCGACTTCGACTACTCGTTCGGGTGGGAGTCCGAATGACAGCGCTGCGCTTTCGGCATTGCGGTGCATGAACGCGTAGAGGTGTTCTCGCCAGAGTTTCATCCCGGGTACGGCGCTCGGCAGCACGGTCTCCTTTCCCACGAAGTAGGTCGCGTGGGTTTCGTCGAAGCTGAAGTTTCTGGAGACGATGTTGTGCAAAGCCTCGGGGACATGGGCATGTTCCATGAAGCCGTAGGTGAGAACGATCTGAAAGAAACCTTCTCCAAGTGGGATCAGTTTGGTTCTGCCTGCTTCTGGCAGGCGCGGACGGTTACTGACCTCGAGTGTCACCAGCACGATCCGTTCGTGAAGCACTTCGTGGTGTCGCAGATTCGTGAGAAGGCTTGTCGGTGTCGCGCCGCCTACGGGGTGTAGGTAGACCGCAGTACCGGTTACCCGCTGTTGCGGATTCTCGATGATCGACTCTATGAAGCGTTGGATCGGCAGCTCGCTGCGCTCAAGGCGAGCGGCGAGAAGGTTTCGCCCACGCTTCCACGTGGTCATCAACGTGAAACCCAGAATTCCGACGGCAAGAGGAAACCAGCCGCCGGCTGGAATCTTTGTGATGTTTGCCGCAAAGAACAGAACGTCGAAGATCAGAAACAAGGCCGTGAGGCTGACTGCCTTGCCGTTTGACCACTGCCAACGGTCCCGCATGATCACGTACAGCAACATCGTCGTGATCACCATCATGGTCGCAACCCCCACCCCGTACGCACCCGCCAGATTGCTAGACGAACGAAAAGCAAAAACGAGAGCGACGGATGAGATCATCAACATCCAGTTGATGCCGGAGACGTAGATCTGGCCGGATCTGGTTGATGAGGTGTGATGGATGCGCTGGCGCGGCAGATATCCGAGCTGTATCGCCTGGGAAGTCAGCGAGTAGGCGCCGGATATCAAGGCCTGCGACGCGATGACCGTAGCAGCCGTCGCCAACACCACCAGCGGCAGTACGCCCCAGGAGGGGGCGAGACCATAGAAAGGGTTCTCAATGGCGGCAGGGTCCTGGAGGAGCAGCGCTCCCTGTCCGAAGTAGTTGATGGTGAGGGCCGGAAAGACCAGGCCAAACCACCCCAATTTGATCGGAGTCGGTCCGAAATGGCCCATATCTGCGTACAAGGCCTCTGTGCCTGTTACGACCAGGAAAACCCCGCCGAGAGACAGGAAGGCGAACCCCGGTTGTTCGAAGGCGAAGGTAAGAGCCGCGAACGGATTGATCGCCGCAAGCACCGACGGATTGCTGACGATTTGTATGAGGCCGAGAACCGAAATGATTGCGAACCAAAGGACCATGATGGGGCCAAAAAAGCTTCCAAGCGTTGCAGTTCCACGGTGTTGGTTGGCGAACAAAGCGACCAGGATCGCGGACGCAATCAGCAAGACCCAGGATTCCAGAGCGGGCACAGCTACCTCGAGACCCTCTACGGCCGAGAGCACGGAAATGGCCGGGGTGATCATCCCGTCTCCATAGAGCAAGGCGGTGCCGAATACTCCGACGGCGATCATGACGAATCTGCTGTTCAGCTTCGATTGGTCGCTGTGAATGAGGAGTGACGTGAGGGCGAGGATTCCGCCCTCGCCGTCGTTGTCTGCTCGGAGCACGAACAGAAGGTATTTGATGGAAACCACAAGCACCAGAGACCAGAAGATGAGCGATAAAACGCCGAGGATCGATTGCTCGGTCACGTCCAGTCCGCCCACTTTGAATGCTTCCCGAAACGCATAGAGCGGACTGGTGCCGATGTCGCCATAGACGACACCGAGGGCGCTCAATGTCAACAGAGCAAGGCCCCCATGATTCCGATTCGTTGAACCGCCGCGTCTGGAAGCCGGAGAAGCGCTAGGCCGGTCGGTCATCGATTTCCGACGGGTGGTCGAAGTTGAAATGGCCCTTCAAGATTGGCTTTCATTGAGCAGCGCAGCTTATGTCACCGGATCCGACGTCGGACGCGATTCGATCGCATAGCTGGTGTGATCGATCGTGAAGGTTTGGTCTCGTCTCACAAACACTTCCACGCCTGGCGGTTGCTCGACAAGATCAAGGAGATCGGAAAGGAGCACCAGCCACGATGCCTCGCCGGAGAATCCGGCGTATACGAGTGAGTCCCTTTGGACAACCGCCGGGCTTCCGTCGAGGTACGAGTCTC
>JABDOU010000415.1 GCA_013043085.1 Acidimicrobiia bacterium | reverse complement strand
CGTTTCCGATGGGCGGGTCCTCCCCGTCGGTGGCGGGCGGAGATGAGCGACCGTCCCCGCAGGCAGCGAGAACGAACATCATCATCAGGACAACGAGAAGTTTCCAAAACCGGGCTGTTGTGTAGTGCTTCATGCTCTTGAGACGAACCTTCTGCCGATCAGGTTCCGAACAAACACCTCGCGATGCGGAACCGCCTCAGCCCTGCAGCCGGTAACCTCACGCCCTCATGGAGCCCACCTGCGACCCAGGAGCCGTCGAGGCAGATTGGTACGACCGCTGGGAAGAAGCGGGCATCTTTACACCCGAGGCCAATCCGAATGGTGAGCCCTTTTCCATTGTTATTCCTCCGCCGAATGTAACGGGTGTACTTCACATCGGTCATGCTTTCGAGCACACGATCATCGACACCATCGTTCGCCGTCGCAGAATGATGGGGGATGCCGTCCTCTGGCTCCCGGGCACGGATCATGCAGGAATTGCCACGCAGGTGGTGGTAGAGCGAACCCTGGCTGAGGAGGGAAGGTCCAGGCACGACCTGGGTCGCGAGGCCTTCATTGATCGGGTCTGGGAGTGGAAACGAACTTCGGGTGGGCAGATCACCAGGCAGATGAGATTGTTGGGCGACTCCGTTGATTGGACGCGAGAGCGTTTTACCATGGACGATGGTCTCTCGACCGCAGTTCGGAAGGTGTTTGTCGAGCTGTACGACCAGGGCGTCATTTATCGCGGTCATCGCATCATCAACTGGTGCCCGCAGGATCACACCGCGCTCAGTGATCTCGAGGTCAACCACATTGACTCACCGGGTGATTTGACCTACGTCAGGTATCGGCTGGCCGACGACAGCGGACACGTCGTGGTGGCGACGACGAGGTTGGAGACCATGCTGGGTGACACCGCGGTTGCTGTCCATCCCGACGATGAGCGCTTTCAGGACCTGGTCGGAAAGACCGTGGTGTTGCCACTCCAGAACCGCGAGATACCGATCGTGGCCGACGAGGGGGTCGAGCCGGAATTCGGGACGGGTGCCGTCAAAGTGACTCCGGCTCACGACCCACTCGATTTCGATATAGGTACCCGAGCCGGCCTCGAGTCCATCATCATCATGGACCAGGACGGAAAGATCAATGAGAACGGTGGCGCCTTTGCCGGGATGGATCGCTTCGACGCACGAAGGGCGATCCGGGAGAGGCTCGAGGCGGAAGGCCTCGTCGAACGAGTCGAAGACCGCGTGCATGCGGTAGGCCATTGTTCGCGATGTGACACCATCGTGGAGCCATTGCTGTCCCAACAGTGGTTTGTCAAGGTGGAACCTCTCGTGGGCCCTGCGATGGAGGCGGTGAAACAAGGCGAGGCCGATTTCGTGCCGGAGCAGTGGGAGAACACCTACTTCCGGTGGATGGAAAACCTTCGCGACTGGTGTATCAGCAGACAGCTGTGGTGGGGACATCGGATTCCGGCCTGGTACTGCTCCTGCGGCGAAGTAGTCGTCTCTCAGAACGAGCCGACGATCTGTCCCACGTGTGGAAGTAATGATCTGATCCAGGACGAGGATGTGCTCGACACCTGGTTCTCGTCAGCGCTCTGGCCTTTCTCGACGCTGGGCTGGCCTGACGAAACCGCCGATCTCGAGCGCTTCTATCCGACGAGCGTGCTCGTCACCGGCTATGACATCATCAGTTTCTGGGTTTCTCGCATGTTGATGATGGGGGTGCACTTTCTGCCTGACGTGCCGTTTCGCACGATCGTGATACACGGCATGGTCAGAGACGAGTTTCACAACAAGATGTCCAAGTCACGCAACAACACCGTCGACCCGCTCGAGGTGATTGAGGGCCACGGTGCCGACCCCCTTCGGTTGGCGTTGCTCCAGGCTGCCGGTCCCGGCCAGGATGTGCCATTCTCGATGGACTGGGTGGAGGGCGCTCGCAAGTTCGGGAACAAGCTTTGGAACGCCGTCAGGTTCGTACTCAACCACACCGGCGCCGGGAGCGTGCCGGCCGACGCCGGTTACCCGGACGATCCGTCTCCGGAATCGGCGTGGATCCTGGGAAGACTGGGCGAGGTTGGCGAGCGCTTCGATGCCCTGTCCGATGAGTACCGGCTGGCCGATGCCTATTCGATGTTGTACAACTTTGCCTGGTCGGAGGTCTTCGACTGGTATATCGAATTGTCGAAGGCGCTGACCGACGGCCCTGAGGGCGACGAGGTCAGGGCCACGCTTGGGGTCGTGATGCGGGATGTCTTGAAGCTCTTCCATCCCGTAATTCCCTTCGTGACGGAAGAGCTGTGGAAGGAGCTGGTCGGCGATGGGTTCATAGCGTCGAGTGCGTGGCCCGTGGTGCCACCCGTTTCGGCACCGCCATCCATGACAACCTTCCAGGAACTCGTCTCCGGGGTCAGGCAATTCCGCGCGACGCACGGACTCAGCCCCCGGTCAGAACTCAAGCTCGTCATCGACGATCCGAACGGCGTCGCCGAGGCGTGGTGGGATCGTCAGTTTCTCTCTCTGGTCTCGGTGGTTCCAACGTATGGGACCGATGCGCCCGAGGGATCCACGAGGATTGTGGCCGGTTCACTGACCGCCTACCTCCCGATGGAGGGCATTGTGGATGTCGCGTTGGAAAAGGAGCGGTTGAACAAACGGATCGCCGACGAAGAAGACGTGGTCCGAAAGGCCGGAGCCAAGCTGACCAATGCCGATTTTGTCGACAAAGCCCCTTCGGCGGTCGTCGAAAAAGAGCGCGGAAAGCTCGCCGAGGCAGAAGCAAAACTGGCTTCGCTTCGTGCCCAGCTCGTAGACCTGGGATGATGGCGTCAGTGATGCGCTTCGTGATGTCGAACCAGTGAATTACGACGAGGCAGTCGCTCTGATCGATGCCCACGCCGATCGGGGCATGAACCCGGGTCTCGAGCGTATCGAGGGTTTGTTGGCGTTGATGGGCAATCCCCAGCATGCATATTCGGTGATCCATGTTGCGGGTTCGAACGGCAAGACGTCTACGACCCGCCTCATTGCAACGCTGGCGGCCTCCCACGGTATGTCGGTTGCGACCTATACGTCGCCTCATTTGCACCGGATCGAGGACCGGCTCCAATACAACGGGGTGGCGGCCGCCGCTGACGAGTTCGCCCAGGCCGTGGATGACGTTCGGGTATTCGAAGAGATCTGGGAACAGCGGGGAGGTGACCTTCTCACCTACTTCGAATTCATGACAGCCGTCGCCCTCGCCTGGTTCGCCGATCGTGGTGTCGATCTCGCGGTGATCGAGGTTGGTCTCGGTGGGCGGCTCGATGCGACGAACGTGGTTTCCTCCGAGGTGGCCGTGGTCACAGGTATCGAACTCGAGCACACCGAACAACTGGGGGATACGATCTCGGCCATTGCCGGAGAGAAGATTGCCATCGCCAAACCTGATGGGATCCTCGTTACGGGAGATCTGCACCAGGATGCGCTCGAGGTCGCAGCTGCCCACTCCGAGGCGCTGGCGATACCGTGGTACACCTACGATCGAGACTTCGCGATCGTCGAGGCCAGCCAGGCGGTCGGCGGATGGCTGTGCGATATCCGCGGGCTGCACGCCACCTACACCGATCTGCTCCTACCGACGCATGGACGCATCCAGGTGCACAATCTCGCTGTGGCCATTGCTGCCCTGGAGGCCTTGTTCGATCAGGCGATGGACGTCGATGCGGCACGGGCCGGCCTGGCCGCCGTCGAGAACCCGGGTCGCATCGAGGTGCTTGCTCGCCAACCTCTGGTGGTCGTTGACGTCGCTCACACCCCGAACGCGGCCTCGAGATTGCTCGAAGCGCTCGAAATCGAGTTTCCTCCTCTGAGATGGCAGATCGTGATGGGAGCGTCTCGCGAGAAAGATGCCGAAGGCATCATCGACGTGCTGGGTGCGATCGCAGACGGGTTTACTGCTGTTGCAGCCGATCATCCAAGGTCCCTGGATCCCGCCGAGCTCCTGGTCCTCGCCGAGGAGCACATCAACGGGACGGTTTCGGCAGCAAGTTCGGTGGCAGAAGGGTTGGATCAGGCGATGTCTCTCGCCGGGTTCGAAGGTGCGGTGTTGATAGTCGGGTCCGTCTTCGTGGCGGGGGAGGCGAGGTCGGCCCTGCTGGGCATCGACAATTCGCCTACAAACGGTCCCAGTAGCCTCGAACGTAGCATCCCGTCGAATTCCGAGAATGAAGAAGAGGACAATCTGTGGAACGAACTTTCGTAATGGTCAAACCAGACGGCGTCGCCAAGGCACTCGTCGGTACTGTCATCGCCCGGCTGGAGGGCAAGGGCCTCAAGCTGGCGCAAATGAAGATGATGAACATCGATCGATCGCTTGCCGAAGAGCATTATGGGGAGCACAAGGAACGTCCCTTTTTCGGCGAACTCGTCGACTTCATCACGTCGGGCCCGGTGGTTGCTATGGAATGGACGGGTCCGTCCGCGATTACCGCGGCGCGACAAATGATGGGTGCCACCAATCCGCTTGAAGCGGGACCGGGAACGATTCGCGGTGATTTCGCGCTCGAGATCGGCGAGAACATCGTCCACGGCTCAGACGGTCCGGAATCCGCTGAGCGAGAATTAGGCCTCTTCTTCGGCTGATGGGGGAGTTGGCGGACTTCGTTACGACGGAGTTCGCAGCCCTGGCCGACCCGGAGGCTGCGCTCCACATGGCGGCCTACATGAAATCGGAGATGCCTTTCTGGGGCATCAAGAGCCCGCAGAGGGTCCCGGTCCTGCGTGCGGTCGTCAAGGGTTTTCCGCCTACCGACGAGGTTGCGTACCGGATCTCAGTTCGGGAGTTGTGGGACCTTCCTCATCGCGAAGACAAGTACGCGGCAATCCACTATGCCAGAGCTTTCAAACAACACCACACGCCTGCCATGCTCGACCTGTTCGAGTGCATGGTTCGTGATGGTGCGTGGTGGGACTTCGTCGATGACATTGCATCCAACCTGGTCGGGGCGACGTGGTTGCGATTTCGGGAGGAAGTCTCGCCGATCATGGATGCCTGGATCACAGACGATGATATGTGGATTCGCCGGTCGGCGATTCTCGGCCAGCTGAAGCATCGAGATGCGCTCGACGAGGCTCGTCTTTTTCGCTATTGCCGCGATCAAGCTTCGGACACCGAGTTCTTCATCCGGAAGGCAATCGGGTGGGCCCTTCGCCAGCACGCCTACGTGAACCCCGATGGGGTGCGAGCGTTTCTCGACGAGATGGGAGACCGGCTGAGTGGACTCTCGCGCCGCGAAGCTGCCAAGCATCTGTGACGGAAGGCCGCGTCCTGACACGC
>JABDOU010000380.1 GCA_013043085.1 Acidimicrobiia bacterium | reverse complement strand
ACCCATGGCAAATTCGTCGAGGTTTGTTTTCCCGACGATGACTGCGCCGGCGTTCTTGAGTCGGGAAACCACGGTTGCGTCATACGGAGGAATCCAACCTGAGAGAATCCTCGATGATGCCGTCGTCTCGATGCCGCGGGTCGCCATGTTGTCTTTCAAAGCAATCGGAATCCCGTGCAATGGTCCGAGATCTTCTCCGCGCTTGAACGCCGACTCGGCTGCAACGGCGGCTTTGGCTGCGCCTGAGCGATCGATCGTCAAGTAGGCGTGCAGGTCGGCTTCGGTCATCGTGGCTCGTTTGTGCACGGCTTCCAGAAGCTCGGTCGCCGTCCAGGCACCCGAACGCAGCCCGGCGCCTGCGGCGGCAATCGTCAGATCGGCGAGATCGCTCACGCTTCGTCCATGATTCGGGGAACAACGAACTGATGATCCTGGGTTTCAGGAGCCTGAGCCAAGACCTCATCCCGATCGAGGCAAGATCCGATGATGTCAGCGCGAAAAACGTTCACGAGTGGCAGCGGGTGGCTCGTCTGTTCGATGCCGTCGGTTTGGAGGGACTGAACCAGAGAGGCATGTTCAAGGATGACCGGGAGCTGGGATTTGTACGTGGCGAGTTCCGTGTCGGATAGAGCAATCCTGGCCAATCGAGCCACGCGGGCTATATCGATATCAACGGGTCCCGCATTGGAGGTATCAGACATGAGGCGCGAGTTTAGGTAGCGTCACGCCATGACCTCCTACGGAGAAGTTCTGTGGAAACCGGGGCCTCAGGCACTCATCGAAACACGCATCGGCGATTTCATGAGCTGGCTCGCCGCCGGGGGCCATGGTCCCAAAACCAGCACCTACCAGGAGCTGTGGGAGTGGTCGGTCACGGACCTCGAAGGATTCTGGGCCGCTATCTGGGACTATTTCGGGGTGATGTCGCACTCTGAAGCCTCAGAGGTGGTCTCCTCGCCGGGGATGCCTGCTCAGAGGTGGTTTACCGGCTCAACCTTGAATTTCGCCGATCACATGCTGAGGCGGCGCGACGACGGCGTTGCGATCATCTCGCACAGCGAAACCCGGGACCGGGTTGAGGTGACCTTTGCCGAGCTCGCAGCCAACGTCGGAGCGGCCCGTGCGGGCCTGGAAAAGCTCGGCGTCGAAGCCGGCGATCGGGTGGCTGCCTATGCCCCGAACATACCGGAAACTGTGACGTTGATGCTGGCGGCCGCATCGCTCGGTGCAATCTGGTCGAGTTGCGCCCCGGAATTCGGCGTCGAAAGTGTTGTGAGCCGGTTTCAGCAAATCAAGCCAAAGGTTCTGTTCGCCGTCGATGGTTACGTATACGGCGGAACGTCGTTTGACAAGGTGCCTGCCATAACAAACATGCTCGACGATCTAAGCGTCGACACGGTGGTCTGGCTCACTTACCTGAACCAGGATGACCCGCCTTTCGCCACTATCTCCTGGGACGAGTTCATGAAAACGGAGCAGGAGCCGTCGTTCACGGCGGTTCCCTTCGACCACCCCCTATGGGTCCTCTACTCGTCCGGGACCACCGGTGCGCCAAAGGGCATCGTTCACGGTCACGGCGGCATCACGATCGAACTGCTGAAGATGCACGCGCTCCACGGCGATCTCGGCGATGACGACCGATTTTTTTGGTTCTCGACCACGGGTTGGATGATGTGGAACTACCTGATTTCGGGGTTGATGGTTGGAGCAAGCATTGTCATGTACGACGGCAACCCGGGCTATCCAAGCCTCATGCGGCTATGGACCATGGCCGCCGAAGAACACATCACCTACTTCGGGACCAGCGCGCCCTTTCTCCACGCCTGCATGCAGGAAGGTCTCATGCCCGGTAGCACGGCGGATCTCTCGAAACTTCGGACAATCGGATCTACCGGCTCGCCGCTGTCTCCCGAAGGATTTGGATGGGTGTACGAGTCCGTCCATTCCGATCTCCTGCTCGGCTCCGTGAGCGGAGGCACAGACATGTGCACCGCGTTCGTCGCTTCGAGCCCCTTGCTCCCGGTTCGGGCAGGCGAACTGCAATGCCGGGCCCTGGGAGCGTCCGTCAAAGCATTCAACCCGGCAGGCGAAGCCGTTTTCGGCGAGATGGGCGAGCTCGTCATCACGCGACCCATGCCGTCGATGCCCATCTATTTCTGGAATGACGCTGATGGCAGCAAATACCGGGACGCCTATTTCGACGTGTACCCGGGGGTGTGGCGCCATGGCGACTGGATCAAGATCGAAGAGGACGGGAGTTGTGTGATCTTCGGCCGATCCGACGCCACCCTCAATCGGGGAGGGGTGCGCATGGGCACGAGCGAGTTTTACCGGGTCGTCGAAGCCCTGGCCTCGGTACGCGATAGTGTCGTCGTGCATACCGATGACGATCGACTGCTTCTCTTCGTCGTCCCGTCGGGCACCTGGACCGAGTCCGACGCACACACGCTCCGGTCCACGCTGCGTCGGGAGCTTTCCCCCCGACATGTGCCAGATGCTGTTCACATCATCGATAAGGTGCCCCGCACACTCAGCGGCAAGAAGCTCGAGATCCCCATCAAGAAAATCCTGGCCGGAACATTGCCGGACGAGGCTGCTCGTCTCGACGCTTTGGCCAACCCGGACTCACTGAAGAGTTTCGAGGCGTTTCGCGACCCGTAGGCAACAGATCAGGTCTTGGTCAGGAACTTCCAGAGTGCGTCCAGGCACATCTCGATGTTGTCGATCGAAACAGACTCTTCCGGGATATGTGCCAGATCCGGGTCACCCGGGCCGTAGTTCACAGCCGGGATGCCGTATTCGGACAGACGGGCGACGTCCGTCCAGCCCTGTTTCGGTCGAAAAAGGGCTTCGCCCATCGACGCCAGCCGTGTGACGTGCTCATTTCCGGCAGCAACCGGACCTGCAGGTGCCGCATCGACCACTTCGAACCGATCAGGTCCCTGTCCAACAATCGCCCTGAGGTGATCAGTTGCTTCTTCGATAGTACGTACCGGAGCGAAGCGATAGTTGATGTTGCACGTAAAGGACGACGGAATCACGTTGTTGGCCACGCCGCCGTGTGCCTGGGTGACGCCGACGACCTCGACGAATTCGAGCCCTCCGACGTCCACCGGTCGAGGTTCGATACGACCGACTTTTTCGAGCCATGAGGCGGCTTTGGTAACGGCGTTCTCGCCAAGCCAGGGCCTGGCACTGTGAGCAGCTTTGCCGTCAAATGTTGCAGCGGCGTTGATCGTCCCATTGCAGCCGAGCTCGATCGCGAGATCGGTCGGTTCGAGCACCACGCCCACTTCACTGGTGGTCAGCCACGGCGTGTTCACAAGCACTTTCTCGAGTCCGTTCCCCGCCATGGGCCCTTCCTCGGCTTCGTAGAACACACACACAACGTCGTAGGGGCCGTCCCGAACTTCTTCGTCTCGCATGAGTTCGATCATGACCGCCACGCCTGATTTCATGTCTGTCGATCCGAGTCCATGCACGCGGCCCTTTTGTTTGAAAGCAGGACCCTGGCCCTGATTGGGAACGGTGTCGATA
>JABDOU010000362.1 GCA_013043085.1 Acidimicrobiia bacterium | reverse complement strand
CTGTTCGGATTCGACGTAGCGCTCGTCGGCGAGCGGTTGGTGGTCGGGGAGCCGGGATCGGGTCCCGATGGTGCCGTCTCGGTATTCGATCGTCAACCAGCCGGTCAGTGGTTGCCAGGGGGAACGGTATCGCCGGTACCTGACCCGGCGAATCCGGGGGCATTCTTTGGCTCATCGGTCGACCTGGCAGGTGACCTGTTGCTGGTTGGGCGTCCGGGAACCATTTCCACCGCCGTCGGGGGAGCCGATCTCTATTCCCTCCCGCTCCTGATTGGAGAGCCGCCTCCGCTCGGACCCGTGAATCAGGCGGTGGGCTTTTTCGATCCGAAGAGCGGACTCTGGGCGCTGCCCGCCGACCAGGCATCGTTTTACTACGGCGTTCCCGGCGATATCCCGCTGCTAGGGGACTGGGACTGCGACGGTTTCGATACTGTCGGGATGTTTCGGCCATCGAACGGTTTCGCCTATGTGCGAAACTCCAACGACTTCGGTGTCGCAGACGAGAGTTTCTTTCTTGGAATTGCCGGTGACGTGCCTCTTGCCGGAGACTGGAACGACGACGGATGCGACACGCTGGCTGTGTTCCGCGACGGGCTCATTCTCGTGAGAAACAGCCTCACAACCGGGTTCGCAGACGAGGTCTTCTATTACGGCCTCGCCACGGACACGCCCATTGTCGGAGATTGGGACGGCAACGGCACCACTGACATCGGTGCCTATCGACGGACAAATGGCTTCGCGTACCTGCGCTATAGCCGGACAACAGGAGCAGCCGACATCGAGTTCTTTTTCGGAAGACCTGACGATCTCGTGTTTGCGGGAGATTGGGATGGCGATGGAGATGACACGCTTGGCGTAATGCGTCCTTCGGACAGCATCGTTTACCTCAGCTACGAGAATGAGACCAGAACAGCGGACGAACGCTTCCTCGTTCCGGCATCGGGTCAGATTCCGATCGCCGGGCGCCTGGAGTAGACGGACTCTCTAAGCTCGTCCGGTGCAGGAAACGGTCACCAAACCAGGCTTTTCCGGCTGGCGAGTCGTTGGCTTTGCAATCCTGCTGGGTGGCCTCACCGGGCCCGGTCAAACGATCGGTGTTTCGGTGTTCGTCAATCACTTCATCGAAGATCTCCAGCTGAGTCGCAGCGCCGTATCTACGGCCTACCTGGTTGGCACGCTCACAGCGTCACTCGGTTTGCCGCTCGTGGGACGGTTCATCGATGCGCGCGGTGTGAGGCTGGCAACAACTCTCATTGGAGCGCTGTTCGGCGTCGCTCTGGTCGCCATGTCTGGAGTCGGAGGATTGATCACGCTGGGCATCGGCTTCGTCTTCATCCGTTTCCTGGGACAGGGTTCGCTATCTCTGGCGAGCGGGGTGGCTGTAACGCATTGGTTCGAGTCGAGGCGTGGTTTGGCCATCGGAGTTCTCGCCACCGGCGTAAGCGCCCTCATGGGCTTGGCTCCGGTGCTACTCAATCTGGGGATCGAATCGTTTGGATGGCGGGCCACCTGGATCGTGGCGGGAGTGGTCATCTGGCTGACTGTCGTGCCGATCGCCAGATTTGGCTTGATCGACAAGCCAGGTGACGTAGGTCAAATCCCAGATGGGCAGCCCGCCAAGGCTCTTCGGGATGGTGCCATGGTGCAGGCGGCAACGGCAACTCGCGCTCAGGCGCTGAGAACCGTCCGATTCTGGATTCTCACGGGCGCCACCATGTCGGTTGCCATGCTCATCACCGGCCTGAATTTTCAACAGATCGACATCCTCACGGACGCCGGGCTCACCGAAACTCAAGCAGCCGCCACGTTCCTACCCCAGGTCCTGGCCGCATCGTTGGCGGGTATCGGGTTTGGATTCTTCACCGACAGGCTGCCCGGCCGGGTCATGGTTCCGGCGGCCATGGCGCTGATGGTGCTGTCGCTTGTTTTGGTCGGGCGGGTCACGCCCGGTGTCAGTGCTCTCATATACGTACTGGCGATGGGGGCGACTGGAGGGGCGATGCGCTCGGTCGACCAGACGCTTTTGCCCAGATGGTTCGGAGTCGGGCATATCGGAGCAATTCGCGGCGTGGCGACGTTTGCCGGCGTGGCGGCAACGGCCGCTGGACCTATCACACTGTCCTTATTGCGCGATGCGACCGGCAGCTACGGACAGGCCAGCGCACTTCTCGCATCGATACCGCTCGTGATCGGCGTTGTCGCTTTCGGTCTTCCAGATGAGCGACAAAAAGATCTACAAGGCGGGTAACGGGGTTCGTCCGAAGTGTCGCGTATATTCCACCTTGGGGCATCTGTCCATGACCACATCGAGACCCGCAGCAGCAGCGCGCTCGGCAGCGGCTTCGTCGATCACACCAAACTGCATCCATACAGCTTTGGCGCCGACGGCGATCGCTTCGTCGACGTGCGGACCAGGGTTGCGTCTGAAAATGTCAACGATCTCGGGCGGTTCTGGCATATCAGCAAGCGTGGGAAAGACATCGAATCCGGGAATGTCGTCATACATCGGGTTTACACCGACCACGTCATATCCCATCTCCACGAGAAAGCGCGCTACTCCCAGCGCATCCCGCAGTGGACTTGGAGACAACCCAACAACCGCAATGCGCCGGTACTTGCTCAAAACCGATTCTGTATTGTTCACGGATCTCCTGTTGGTCTGGGGCCGATCCTATGATTGCCGCCATGCGAGTTGCTGTCACAGGTGCCAGTGGGCTGATCGGATCTGCCCTTGTCGATGTTCTGCGCCGTCTTTATGGCGAAGCCGTCCCGGTTGTTCGTCGTCCTCCCGGATTGGGTGAGCTCTATTGGCAACCAAAAGAAGGGATGATCGATTCCTTGGACGGCATCGATGCGGTGGTACATCTAGCCGGTGCCGGCCTCGGAGATCAGCGGTGGACAGACGACTACAAACGAGAGCTGGTAGAAAGCCGAACGGAGGGAACACGGCTTGTCGCCGAGGCGGTTGCCAAATCTCCCGACACCAGGATCTTGCTTTCTGGATCGGCGATTGGTTACTACGGCGCTCACAACGGCGACGAAATACTCACCGAGTCATCTCCACCGGGCGACGATTTTCTCGCCGAACTGTGTGTGGATTGGGAGGCTGCCACCCAACCGGCCATCGACGCCGGAAAACGGGTGGTCAAGCTCCGCACCGGCCTCGTGATGACGCCCGAAGGCGGCATCCTCGACCGGTTGTTGCTGCCGTTCAAGCTTGGTCTCGGCGGCCCGTTGGGGAGCGGCAAGGCATGGTGGTCATGGATAACCCTGGCCGACGAGATTGGTGCCATTTGTCATTTGCTGACCGCTGATGTCGACGGGCCAGTGAATCTGGTTGCACCGAATCCGGTCACTAACAAGGAATTCACCAAGGCCCTTGGCAAAGCTCTTCGACGCCCCACTCTCATCCCGGTACCCCCTGCGGCGCTAGCGCTCTGGCAGGGCTCAGAGATGGTCGACGTCACTGTGATGGCCAGCCAGCGCTGCTCTGCCGAAAAGCTCATTGATTCGGGGTACGAGTTCGATCACGAGCATGTCGACAAGGCTCTCGCTTCGCTTGTACACGAGTAGCTAGCAGTCGGGCGTTACCGCTAGTCGATCGAGGATGACCCCTTCATCTCACACGGATACGCTTGAGCGTTCTGTCTGGCGCTCGCGACGGCTCGTGGCGAACGCACCGACGAGCAGTACCGCCGCTCCGATCAACTCTCCGGCTGTGATCACTTCTTGAAGGAAGAGCACGCCCAGCGCAATGGAGACGATCGGCATGAAATAGGTGAGGATGGATGCTCGCGGCCCCCCGACTCGACCAGCGAGCGTCGCAGCCACGACAAACGCCAGGCCGGTTCCCAACACCCCCAGGGCAATGAGCGAGACCATGGGCCCCCATTCGAAGTCGACGTCGGGAAGGACCCATAGACCGGGTATGAGCCAAAGCGCCAGGGCCACCATCTGGGTCCGCCAAATCGTGGGAAGTCCACCGTATTTCTGTTGCAACGGCACGGCGAGGTTGATGGCGAAACCGTAGCTCACGTTTGCGCTGATCACCATCGCAACACCGAGCGCTGACACCGACCCCTCCCCGAGTGAAGGCAACGAGATCAGTCCGATTCCAATCGTTCCGAGGATGACGCCTCCAATCTGCACCAAGCGCGGCATGGTTTTGAGGAGCAGTGATCCGACGAGCATCGCGAAAATGGGCGTTCCCGCATTCAGCATGCCTGCCACTGCGCTATCAATCCATTGCTCGCTGAAACTGAACATGGCGAAGGGAAACGCCATCCACAGCACTCCCAGTAGCAGAAAACGGGACCGATCGGCGGGGTCGATGGGTACCCGCACCTTTCGCAACCCGCTCAAGGCCAGAAAACCAAAAGCGATCCGACCGAGGGTCACGATCTGCGGGGGAAAGGACTCGAGAGCCACTGCGATGAGGTAGAACGAAGCGCCCCAGATCAGCGCAGGGACCGCAAGCAGCGCCCAATCGGATGGACTGAAAGCTTGGGCGTTCGATCCATGCGAAGTAGTGATGAGGCGGTTCATGATGCGAGGTTAGGTCGTGGAGTCACTCCGGATCAGACGGATTCGGACATGTGCGATGCGATGCGAACGATGACCAGGGGCGGCTGCTGGGAACGCCGGGTCGGGCGCAAATGCGCGTCCAAGTTGAAAGCAACTAGATTTGCCGCATGTCCGCCACACAGGAAATCCCCGAACTCGCTCGCGAAGCTTTTGACCTGTCGAAGCAGTACCTGAGGCAAGAAACGCTGGAACCCGCTAGAAATCTCGGGAGGGTTGCCGGCTATGGGCTTGCGGCAGCCTTCGTGTTTGGCCTGGCTACATTGTTTCTGGGCGTCGCGGGGATGAGGATCGTGATCGGACTACTCCCGGACACGACCATCTGGCAAGGGACCGGATACCTGATCAGCGGGTTGGTGCTGTTGCTCCTGGCAGCGTTCGTAGGATGGCGTGCCTCGCAATCGAAAGATGGCGGGTGACTCTGCAGGGTCGCGATACAGTGACCTTCAAAGCGGGCACCAAAGAAGAGGATATTGCGTGATCGAACCAGAAGACCTGAAGAAGAAATTCGGCGAACTACAGCAGGCCGTAGACGAAACGGCCGCGTCCATCAAGAACAAAGGCACCATCATCGCGATCGTAGCGGTGATCGCGATGGCCGTTGTCTTTCTCTGGGGGCGGCGCAAAGGCGGAAGCGTGGCAGGCCAACAGCTCGAGGTCTACCGGATTCGCTAGCGCCTGGTCCGGTCCATGTTTTTGAGCTGACGTCTGGAGATCGGTACGTCC
>JABDOU010000279.1 GCA_013043085.1 Acidimicrobiia bacterium | reverse complement strand
CTCGAGTCGTCCTCACCACCAGGACGCGCCAACGATCTCTCTCTCAACGTGGACCGCGCCGCGCGACTGCTCACCACGCGCTTGCCAACGATCGCCGAGACGATCGCTGAAGTTCTGGCAGATCGGGCCGGCTAGACCACCTAACTACGAAACCCGTTGGTAATCGGCAATCGCCGATCCCTGCCAAAAGCCTTGATGGTTACCTTGACCCCGGGCGGCGCCTGGCGGCGCTTGTACTCGTTGCGATCAACGAGACCAATGACGCGGCGGACAACTTGTTCGTCGAAGCCCGCCCTGACGATGTCGGCAAGTGATTCGTCGTCTTCGACGTATCGTTCCAGGATCGGGTCGAGCACCTCATACGGCGGCAGACTGTCCGAATCCTTTTGATCTGGCCGCAACTCGGCCGATGGAGGCTTTTCAATCGACGACACCGGGATCACCACGCCGTTGCGGTTACGCCAACGCGCCAATGCAAACACCTGCTGCTTGAAGATGTCCTTCAGCACTGAAAAGCCACCAACCATATCTCCGTACAACGTTGCGTATCCCACAGCCATCTCCGACTTGTTGCCCGTCGTCACCACCATGGGGCCGAACTTGTTCGACACGGCCATGAGGAGCGCACCCCGAATGCGTGCCTGCAGATTCTCCTCTGCCACACCGAAGGGGCTGCCCGAGAAGAGGTCTGCGAGGGTCTCGAGATAGGTCGTGAACAACGGTTCGATCTCCATGACATCAAAGCGGCAACCGAGATTCTCAGCCAGTTCCCGCGCATCAATCAGCGACTGGTCTGCGTTGTGGCGCGACGGCATTGCAATCCCCCACACGGCCTCCGGTCCGAGGGCGTCGGCGGCTACGGTCGCCGTCAACGCACTGTCGATACCGCCGGATAACCCGATCACAACGGATGAAAATCCGTTCTTGGTCACATAATCACGAAGGCCGACGGTGAGCGCCTCGTACACCTCATGCTCATGGGTCAATCTCGGCGCCGAATCGGGAAAACCGACACCCTCTAACCTCGGTTCGGGGCGCCCTACTTCAGGCAGCGTGATATCGGCAGTAGGAGAAACCTCAACATCGACCCAAAAACGATCCTCGACAAATTGGAGGGCTCGATACAAGATCGACCCGTCCGCCCCGACAACCATTGAGCCTCCGTCGAACACCAGCTCGTCCTGTCCTCCAACCTGATTGACATAGACAAGCGGCGCCCCCGCCTCTCGTGCCTGATCACAGATGAGTTGCGTTCGTTCGACTCCCTTGTGTTGGTGGTAAGGCGAAGCGTTTATGTTGAAGAGGACTTCGGCCCCGGCAAGGCCTTGCAAAACCGGCGGGCCGCCCGGCAACCAGGCGTCTTCACAAACAGAAACACCAACCGGAATGTCGCCCACCCGCCATAGCTTCGCGGGATCCGCTCCCGGGATGAAATACCGATCCTCGTCAAAGACGCCGTAGTTCGGCAAATGCACCTTGTGGTAGACACCTTTGACTTCACCCTCAGAGATCAGAGCTGCCGCATTGGCTACCGAACGGTGGTGAGCGTCATCGGTCCCCTGATGATTCTCGACCCGGTCGACAAAACCCACGACGGTGAGAACCGACCCGGACTGGGCGGCGAGCGACTCGAGAGCCTCGAGATTCGCCGAAACGTAGTCGTCGCGCAGCACCAGATCCTCCGGCGGGTAGCCGCCGATCGCGAGTTCCGAGAGAACGAGGACATCACAGCCCTCTGCCTCGGCCCAGGCCATAGCATGAGCGATCCGCTTCTCGTTTCCGACGATGTCGCCGACAACCAGATTCAGTTGGGCGCCTGCAACACGGAGAAACACAGGAAGCTCCTTTTTGGCTCCGAATCTATAGGTTAAGCCCCGCTCCACAATGCGGAGCGGGGCTCAACCGTTGCACAGGAGGGCTCACTTAAAAGGGGTGAAGACCCCGATCGTGAGCGTCGTGTAGTCGTTGGACTGCACGCCTCTCGACGACACAGTAAATATGTCGTCGCCGATAATCAAAGACCTCCGGATCTGACCTCCGTAATCGGGTTCGCAGAAATCAACTCTCTCATCGCCGAAGGGAACCTCGCCGACTTCTTCATCCCAGCAGAAGTAGCTAGACGGGTGTGAGATGCGTCCGACCTCACGGATACCGTCACCGACCTCCACCACCAGAAGCCCTGTCTCGAAGTTCGACGGGAACGGATGTGGTTCGCCCTCGGCGATGCCCTCCAGAGGCCTCACGTCCTCCCACCGCTCGTACGGAATGAAAAAGCGATCTTTCCAGGCCGTCACAGCGAGGTGATTCCACTCGGCTTCGGTGTAGGCGTTAGCCAGTGAGAGCGCGTCCACCCGAAGTGGTTCTTCAGGGTTCGTCACGTCGAACAGCGAGAGTTGAAGTCCCAGCGTGCGGCCCTGTTCCGTGGCGTCCTGACCAACACCGACCAGCTGGCCTTCGCCGTACGGGTGGAGATACGCCGAGTAGCCGTTGATCTTGAGCTCGCCCTTTACGACGGGGTCGGTCGGCTCGGTGAGATCGACGACGTACAACGGGTCGGTCTGGCGGAACGTGACCACATAGCCAAGCGGTCCGATGAAACGCACGGAGCGGATCTGCTCGGTCACACCCAACCCTTCGACCTGACCGATAACATCGAGTTCCCCGCCGTTCTGACGCAGGACCGTGACCACCGAGTCGCTGTCACCCCGGCCGAACCACTCAGGCGTTCGGGTACTCGCTACCCGAAGATCACCTTCGTAGGCGTCCATGGCGAATTGATTCAACAAGAATCCAGGGACCGAGCCGCTGGCCAGGTAGGCAACCGGGTCGTCGCCGGTGTCGAACATGTGGATATCGGTTGTGATCCCTTCGATGTCCGGAGCGTCCTGGCTCCAATCGATCCATCGCTGCTGCGCCACATAGATTCGATCAGCGGTTGCATAGATCTGTGAACCACCTGCCATCAAGCCGGTTGAGCTCACCGGCACCAGGCCTTCGGACAGATCAAGCGTGACGACAGTCAACAGTTCGAAGCCGGAGAACGATTCGGGGTGATAGGCGTTGGCGCACTCAACCAGTACACCGTCGGTCGTGGTCGCTCCGGCTTCGTGTACGAAATACGGAAGCCAGTTATCGACGGTCGACTCCTCGATGAGCTTCTTGTTTGCGGCAAGCGCGTCACGTTCAGAGCGCAGCCCGCTTCCCTGCGGGTAAGCCCACTCGAACCCCAGCGGCGCAGCGTTCACGACGAGACGCATCTGGTCACCGATCAGCCGGGCGCTGACCTGTGATCCGTCAACCCTGAGCTCCTCGGTGATCGTCATGGCTGCTGGATCTGACGCATCAATCATGATGACGTCCGTGATGGGGCTCCCGGAGCCGTAGCCCCGATAGTGACCCCAATCAGAGCTGAACACGACGACGGTGTCCTCGTAGATGAACATCGACTCACTCCACAATTCGAGCCGCAACGAACCCAGCAATTGCCCGTCTGTGTCGAGAACGTAGAGCTCCCCATTGGCCAGGACGTAGATCCGTTCCCCATCGGTTTTCACCAGATCAGGCTCGTCGATCCCGGCGACCTGCACGTTGGTACCGGAAAAGTCACCGCCGCCACCGTATTCGGCTGCGGCGTCGCCTTCGACCCTGGCGCTGGCCGGGACCGTCGTGGTTGGCGCCGCCTCTTCGCGTGCTACTCCATCTTCTACCGCAATTTCCGGGCCGTAGTACCCATACCCTTCGAGGCCATAAGGCGTGACGCGGGCAAGAGCTTCGGTGCGGGCGTAGTCGAGGTATTCATCGCACGAATCAAACAGCGTGAGTGTTGATTCTCCGATGGCGCCAACGGTGACTGGACGGCTGTCCGGGGTCACATCACTGACACGGGCACAAGCCGTGGACAGAAGGCTCAGGGCAAGGATCGCGGCAAGCGTGCGTTTCATTGTTGTTCTCTTCTTTGAGGGAGTATCGACCATTTCCGTTTCGACGTTGAGCACGAGTCCAGAGTTCCAGGTCTCATCAGGCATCACATCCCAGGTACGAACGGTCCTGCCATGAACACCTGCCGGCACTCGAGAGAACGAAGTACTTGAAGGAAGCAAACTCCGAGCACAAAACACCCATAAGAAAAAGGGAAGGCCGCGTCTGCGGCCTTCCCTTTTTTGGTACGTTTTGCTGTTGCTTGCGTCAGCTCTTGCTGGCTGTCGCCGGCTTCCTGGTAGCTGTCGTCTTGGCGGCAGGCTTCTTGGCAGCCGTCGTCTTGGCGGCAGGCTTCTTCGCAGCAGGTGCCTTCTTGGCAGCAGGCTTCTTGGCAGCAGGTGCGCCGGCGGAGGCGGACTTGGCAATGGCAGGC
>JABDOU010000278.1 GCA_013043085.1 Acidimicrobiia bacterium | reverse complement strand
GGAGTGAGGAGGGTATTTTCTTGATCGGCCTTGAAGCGGGTCGATCGAGGCTTGAAACTCGAGACCCGTCTGGAGCGATGATCGAAAGCATCGATTTGGATTCGCAGAACACGTCTTTCTCCATCGGCGGCAGCGGGAACATCGCGATCCTCGAGCGCACGAATGAGCTGGCCGGAACCCTCTCGGTAGTTGGGAATGTAGATGCTGAACTCAGCTCCCAAGCTCTGTGGTTCTTCTGGAACCACCAGCGGGATGCTCTGGTGTGGATGGAACAAGCTGGAGAAACGATCAACCTGCAGACGTGGGATCTTGCCAGCGGCGAGACGGTAGCCATCGGTGAGGGCCAGCTATCGCGATACTGGCTCCAGACCTACCTGCAATTCTTCGACCAATACTCGTTGAGCCATTCGTGGTGGAGCCCGGATGGTTCGTCGTTTCTCTTCTTCGGAACCATCGGCGATCGATCCGGCGTGTGGCTACTCGATACGGGCGGACAGGGTGACCCAACATTTCTGATCGAGGGATCCGAGGCTGCTTTCGACCCTCGATAGGCGTCCTTGTCGGGTCCCTCGATTAGCGTGGGCCGCGTGACAATGACCAAGCCGGAATCGTACGCGGTTTCGGGACTCACCAAAAAGCAGGTCAGGAAACGCATCCAGGAGGGACGGGTCAATACCCCTCCCGAAGGGACCGGACGGACGATCCAGGAGATCGTCTACGACAACCTCATTACACCCTTCAACATCCTGATTGGCGTTTTGCTCATAGCGATCTTCTTCGTGGCGCCTTGGCAGGACAGCCTGTTCGGCCTCGTCATGATCGCGAATGCAGCCATTGGCATCTACCAGGAAATCAAGGCCAAACGTACGCTCGATCGCCTGAATGTTCTGAGCGCCCCCAAAACAACGGTGATTCGCGGAGGCAGGCGACAATCGATCAATACCGAGGAGATTGTGCAGGATGACCTGGTCGAGTTCACGCCCGGCGACCAGGTCGTAATCGATGGCCAGGTGATCTCATCGGTCGGACTCGAACTCGACGAATCCCTCTTGACCGGCGAGCCGGATCAGGTTCCGAAACTCGACGGCGATCAGGTGTTGTCCGGATCGTTTGTCGTAGCCGGATCCGGAACCGTACGCGCAACCCGCATCGGAGCGGCGTCCTACGCGGCTCGGCTGGCAGCAGAGGCCAAGGAATTCGCACTCGTTCGCTCTGAGCTTCGTACGGGCATCGATCTGATGCTCAAGGGCATCGCCTGGCTCATCGCCCCGACGTTGGCTCTGCTCATGTGGAGCCAGTTGCGTACCGCCGACATCCGGGGAGCCTTGCGTGGATCGATCGCAGGGATCGTCGCCATGGTCCCGCAAGGCCTGGTGCTCGTCACCAGCGTCGCGTTCGCCGTAGGGGTCATCCGACTTGGGCGACGCCGGGTTCTCGTTCAGGAACTGATGGCCGTGGAAGGCCTGGCGAGGGTCGATGTACTCTGCGTTGACAAGACGGGAACGCTCACGACTGGTCATCTGTCGGCTGTCGATCTCGAGATGTTGGTGGTCGACGATGTACCGGCAGCCCTCGGTGCTCTCGGTGCATCAGATCCGAATCCGAATAGCACCCTGAGGGCCGTCAAAGATGCATATCCAGAACCCGTCGGATGGCGAGTACTCGCAACGGTCCCGTTTTCTTCGTCGCGCAAGTGGTCCGGTGCAACGTTCGAAGGACACAAGACATGGGTGATCGGCGCTCCCGATGTCATCGCCTCCAACCGTCCGGACATCCTCGAGCGTGCAGAGCAACTCTCCCGGTCGGGCTACCGGACGGTTCTGTTGTCAAGGTCGAATGTGGCGCTGACCGAAACATCGCTGCCGGCTGATCTGGAACCAGCGGCATTTGTGCTCCTCCTGGATCCGCCACGTCAGGACGTAAAAAGAATCCTCGAGTACTTCAACAGCCAGGGAGTGTCGCTGAAGGTGATTTCGGGAGATCATCCCGAAACGGTCGCTGCCATCGCCAGCCAGGTAGGGGTCGAGCTGTCACGTCCTCCGGTCGATGCTCGTCATCTCCCCGGCGATCCCGAAGAGCTTGCCGAACTCATGCAGAATCGGAGCATCTTTGGCCGGGTGTCCCCCCAGCAGAAGCGGGACATGGTGCGAGCCCTCCAATCACGCGGCCACGTAGTTGCAATGACCGGAGACGGCGTGAACGATGTTCTTGCCCTCAAAGACGCCGACATCGGCATTGCCATGGGATCCGGCGCAACTGCGACAAGGGCTGCTTCTCAGATCGTGTTACTCGAGTCGGACTTTGCAACGTTGCCGCACGTGGTTGCCGAAGGCAGGCGGGTGATCGCCAACGTCGAGCGGGTTGCGAATCTCTACATCACCAAGACGGTGTACGCGCTGGCCCTGGCCGTCATTGTTGGTGTAGCAAATATCGCGTTCCCCTTCCTCCCAAGGCACCTGACGTTTGTTGGAACCGTCACAATCGGGATTCCGTCCTTTTTCCTTGCTCTATCGCCGTCGGCTCGCCGGGCAAGAACCGGATTCTTGATGCGGGTGCTTCGATTTGCAGTTCCGGCAGGAGCGCTGGCTGCGGCCGCCACGTTCATCGGCTACCGGCTCGTTCTCGAGCAACCCGGAGCCACCATCATCGAGGCTCGAACCGCCGCGACGTACGTACTTACGCTCATCGGGCTGTTTGTGCTCGCCGTCATCTCCCGGCCTTACAACCCCGCCAGACGCACGCTGCTCATGGCGATGGCAGGCCTCACGGCGTTCTCGTTCATCTCACCCGGTTTGCGAAACTTCTTCGAGCTTTCACTACCCGATTTTCTGGAGTTCATGGCGACGATCGGTATCGCGGCGATGACAGGGGCGATCATGTTCGCTGCTTTGAGAGCCGTCGAATGGACGTTGCTGGTCCCTGGATTGCTGCGTTCCCGCCGGGCCGAGCGACTGGAAGCCAGGCTGAGACGCATGGAGACCGATGTCGAGTCGTGGGTCGAACGAACCTGGCGTCAGATCCGCGAGCTCTATCAGCGCAACTGACCTTCGGCCGTCCCCGCCTGTCGCATACGCAGCACGATCGCAGCAAGCGCCAGCGAGATCACGAACGTGGCAACAAGGCCGGCCTCAGGGCCGAAGAAATCGCCCGTCCACAGACCGGGTCCGGCCTCCTCGAGATCCCATAGCGTTCCAACGGAGACCTCATTTCCGCTCACCTCGAGACCGAACACATTGGCCTGCGCGAAATTCCAGGCGGTGTGGATACCTGCTACCCCCCAGATACCGCCTTCTACGATTGCATACACCGCCAGAAACAGTCCGACGAGCATGATGTTTGCCATGGCCAGGACAGAGACGTTCTGGTTGAGGATGTGGAGCAGCGCGAACAGCAGACTGCTGACAATGACTGCTATCGGAACGCTGGTCCTTGCTGAAAGCGTCGACATCAACCATCCGCGAGCGACCAGCTCTTCGGTTGAGGCTTGCACAACCCAGCCACCCAGCACGATGAGAAGAGCACCCACCGCGGACCCGCCCGTAACCGCCATCGGCGTCGGATCAGGTCCGATCATTCCCAACAGCCGGAGACCTCCCACGACCGTCGAGAACAACAGAAATCCAATTCCAAAACCGCGACCGAATCTCATCAAGCCCCTGGTGCGGGCCAAACCGAGGCTTGACAGGTCTCCGCGCTCCACGCGGAGTCTCCAGATCCATATGAGGAACGCGACGGGCATGAAGAAGGCGACGAGATCAAGGGCGAACCCGACGGCACCCGACGACCGGGGAAGTGCTTCGAGAATGAAGAAGCCTGCGACGCTGCCGAGGATCGAAACGATCGGCGCGAGAAGCACAGCCAGCCAGGGGTTTGTCGGCCGTTCTATGAACCCGCTTCGCCGAAGTTCCGAAAGCATCACGACAACTAGGCCGGAGTCATGCCCATTCGTCGCTCGAGGATCTCGGCCTTGCGGAGCACCCGATCCGGGAGGTTCATGATCTTTTCCTGCATCTCGGCTGAGGCGCCGGTCAGACCTGTGATCGAGCCGACGTCCCAGTCGCGCAACAGTGGTTTCAGGACCCGATCGTGATGAATGCGAAGGTTGTACACACCCGCCTTGGCCATCTCAACGGCCCTGCGCATGAAGTTCGGCATACCAACACCTGGCATCACGAAATCGTCCAATTGCTGATAGATGTACGGAAGTACCAGTTCGGGTTGCTCAGCCAACATCGCGGTGATGACTCCCCGATAGAACATGAAGTGATGGTTCTCGTCCGTCGCAATGCGGCCCATGAGTTCGTATGCGACCGGATCGTCGGTCAGCTTGCCGGCATTTCGATGACTGACCCTGGTCGCCAGCTCTTGCGCAGAGGTATATGCAAATACGGCAGTCGGGTTGGGCGCACCGGTGTTGAAGCCGGTGGACATGGTGGCCAGGCGATCATCTTCCAGCTCATACGGATCGCAGTTACGGGTAGTCAGCAGATAACTCCGGATCGCGATCGCATGCTGGCCCTCTTCGGCCGTCCATTGATTGGTCCACTTCTGGAAAACCTCCGAAGCATGCTTCATGTGGCTCTCGATTTCGGAGTGGTAATAAGGGAGATTGTCCTCGGTCAGGAGATTGAGCACCAGGGATGTGCGTGCGACCGGCGATATGGTGCACTGGGACTCATCCCACGGTTCGTCACGGAAGCTTCGACCCTTTTCCCACGGCACGATCTCGTGGGCGTACCAGTGCTCACGACGCTCGTTGTGGTCGGCCATGAGTTGGTGCACAGCCGGTTCCACGGCTTTGAGTAGTTCGTAGTGCGCCTCGTTATTGGGACCATCGATCGCACCGTTGGTTGAACCGTTCTGTGCCACGTCGCTCCGTTCCCTATCAGGTCTAGTTCAGATGTACCGGCTTGCCCATCCAGGACAAAACCATGTTCGTTATGGACCGCTACGTCGTTCGACCGCAGCCATCGTTAGACCGTATCGATCGTTAGACCGTAATGCGGTCATTGCGGTTACGCCGACCGATCCCAGGACCCGAGTCCGTTCGGGGATCCCAGCGGAAGAACAGCAGTGCTATAACGATACCAACCGCCAGCCACCCACCCAACCAGGCGATATCCGTCCATGGAATATCAGCGCTGGTTCCTGGAATAAAGGCGTTTACAAACGGCTCCACAAAATGCTTGAGTGGAAAGAAATCCGCAATCCGGTCCAACCACGTTGGCATCTCGCTGTTTGGGCCGAAAAACACACCGGAGATGAAGGCCAGAGGGAGAAGCGTTGCGTTGGTAATCGCAGGCACAGAATCAGCGGAAGCAACTGCCGTTATCGCAAGGCCAAGCGCGGCGAACGCCGCAACTCCAGCAATGAAGGTGAGAATCAGGGTCGGAATTTGCTCGGTTCGAATCTGGAGGTCGTAGAACACCATTCCGACCGCAAGCATCAGGACGATCGAGAGCGCGGCCAGCCAGACCGAGGATCCGATGCGAGCGGTCATATACGCCCACGGTGGCAGAGGAGTTCCTCTCACGCGCTTGAGCACCCCTTGATCGCGTGCAATGGCGGTGCCGATAGCGAGGCTGGTATATGCGGCGGAAACTGCTCCGAATACCGCAAGCGCCGGAGCGTAGAACTGAGCGGTTGTCACGCCGACCCCGGTTGGCTCGTTCCCGAATACCGTTGCAAAAATCAAGAGCATCATGAGAGGAAACAGAATGGTGAAGAATGCTGCAGCCGGGTTGCGCCAGAAGGTTCGGTTCTCGAAGCGAATCTGACGCAGCACCTTCGCCAGATGTTTAGACACCTGCATCTCCCGTGAGAGATAGGTAGATATCTTCGAGGCTCGGTCGCGTTACTTCCAGGCCTATCAACTGAACATCTTCAGAAAGCGCCCACGACGTGAGTTGGTTGAGCACCCGGGTGGTGTCATCCGTAACAACTGAGAACACGCCACCTTCATGCTTCCAGTCTTCGGTGGCAGGCGGTCGACCGGTGGCTCTGAACGACACCGTGGCTCGCCGGGCTTCTGGACCGCCGAGCGTTGAGACCGATCCTCTCGATACGATTGCTCCACCTGAGATTACGGCTACCGTATCGGCCAGATACTCCGCCTCGTCCATGTAATGAGTGGTCAGAAGAATCGTCTTTCCAAGCGATCGCAGATTGCTTACGACCTCCCAGGCCTGCCGTCGAGCCGACGGGTCGAAACCGGTCGTCGGTTCGTCGAGGAAAAGCAGATCGGGATCACCGACGAGGCCAAGTGCCAGGTCGAGCCGGCGCTGCTGGCCGCCGGAAAGCGTCTTGACTCTGGAATCTTTGCGCTCACGTAGACCAACAACCGCCAGCACCTGATCCACCGCCATCGGAGTCTCGTAATAGCTGCGATACATCGAGACCGTTTCGGAAACGGTCAGATTTGGCTCGAAGCCACTCGATTGCAGCACGATGCCAATGCGCTGGCGGTAAAAAGGACCCGCCGTTCCGGGATCCATTCCGAGAACAGAGACTTCTCCGGCATCACGGGATCGGTGTCCTTCGAGAATCTCGACCGTGGTGGTTTTGCCGGCACCGTTGGGACCGAGCAGAGCAAAAACCTCACCGGAAGCAATTTCGAAGTCGATCCCGTCCACCGCACGGTCTGGTCCGTAATTCTTTACCAGGCCCGCCACAATCACCGCATTCATGGCGGCGGATGCTAACTAGACAACCGTGTCCTCGCGTCCGGCCATGAGGCGGGCGATATTGTCGCGATGCCGGGCAATGATGAGCGTGGCGATACCGGCCATCACAAGCGTCGCCTGTGTCGATTGTGTTGCAATCCACACACCTGGGACCGCGAGCACCACAACCACCATCGACGCCACCGACGAGATCTTCACCGTCTTGATCAACACGGCCCACACCAAGGTCAGAACGAGACTCAACACCCACACGTTTACCACAAGTGTGCCGGCGGCCGTTGCGACACCTTTGCCACCGCGAAACCGAAACCAGAGCGGCAGGCAATGCCCCACAACGGCTGCCGCCCCGCCAAGGAACCCGGCCTCAATCCCGCCATCCGGAATCAACCACAATCCAATGACAGAACCAATCACTCCTTTCAAGAGATCACCAACCAGCACGGCGGCGCCCGCCTTTTTACCCAGTGTTCGAGCGACATTCGTGGCACCAGGGTTGCCACTCCCGACTGTCGTTATATCGATATCACTGGCACGGGTTGCAAGGCGCGCAATGCTGATGCTTCCGACCAGATAGGCGAGGACCAGCGCACCGACCGTGCTCACCTCGCGGCAGCAGTCGGCTCGTCGGATGCAAGGACCTTGCGGAAGCGCCACAGGTACTCCACTCCGCTTGCCACGGTCCACACAGCTGCGATCGCCATGGCCCACTCGTCAGGAAACAGTGGCCCCCATTTCGCCGTGCCCCTGATGAGAACCATGCCAACCGCCACAAACTGGATCCAGGCCTTGGCTTTCCCAAAGTCCGATGCCTTGATGCTCACCCCGCGACCTGCTGTGACGGATCGCAGGCTCGTGATGACCATCTCTCTGCCGATGATTGCGAACGCGATGATCAACGAGACGCGGCCCTGCGCGAGGAGCGACATCAGCGTTCCAATAGTCAGCAGCTTGTCGGCGACCAGGTCGAGAAAAGCTCCGAAGGTCGTCGTGTCGTTCATTCTCCGAGCGATGAAACCGTCAAAGAAGTCGGTGACAGCAGCGATTGTGAAGACAACTGCCGCGGCCGTCCATCGTTCCTGAAAGATGAGGACCATCACGATGGGTACCGCAATGACACGCATCAGCGCGAGGACGTTCGGTACTGACAGCTTCACATGACTCTCCTGCCTTTGAGGCTACAACACGGGTCCAGCCGCCGGTCTGCAGCCGGACCGCTCACCGACCGCGCGAAGCGGCTGAGTCAGCGTCACTCGACCCAGTTCAAGGTGCGTTGGACCGCTTTCTTCCACTGGCGATACTCGGCCTCGCGCAGCGAGTCGTCCATGTGTGGGTTCCATTCCGCGGATTGTTGCCAATTGGCAGAGAGGTCTTCCATCGAATCCCAGACGCCGGTAGCGAGCCCGGCAGCGTATGCGGCCCCCAATGCAGTCGTTTCAGCCACCTTGGGGCGGACAACCCGCGTCGCCAGCACATCGGCCTGGAATTGCATCAGGAGCTGGTTTTCGACCATGCCCCCATCGACCTGTAGGGAGGTCAACTCGACTCCGGAGTCCTTTCTCATCGCGTCCAGCACCTCACGCGTTTGCCAGGCCGTGGCCTCGAGCACGGCGCGGGCCAGGTGCCCTTTCGTCACGTATCTCGTGAGACCGACAATGACGCCACGGGCATCCGAACGCCAATGAGGTGCGAACAATCCAGAGAAGGCCGGAACGAAGTAGATGCCACCGTTGTCATCCACCGACCGGGCGACGGTTTCGATTTCGCTTGCCGATTCGATCAATCCGAGATTGTCCCGGACCCACTGCACCAGAGCACCTGCGACAGCAACCGAGCCTTCTAACGCATACACGGGATCGTCATCGCCGAGCTTGTAGGCCAGCGTCGTCAACAATCCCGACGGCGATGGCACAGGCTTCGTGCCCGTGTTCAGCAGAAGAAAACAGCCAGTTCCGTAGGTGTTCTTGGCCTGGCCAGGCGCAAAGCAGGCCTGGCCGAACAGCGCCGCCTGTTGGTCTCCCAGGATTCCGGCGAGTCGTACGCCCTCGAGCACCCCGGTCGCAGCGCCGTACGTCTCTGAGGACGACCTGATGTCGGGCAGCATCTCGACCGGGATACCCATCACGCGCAGAATCTCTGGTTCCCATTCGAGCGTCGCCAGGTTCATGAGCAGTGTCCGGCTCGCGTTCGTGACATCGGTGATGTGGAGCCCTCCATCTGTGCCACCCGTGAGGTTCCACATCAGCCAGCTGTCCGTGGTCCCGAATATGAGATCGCCGCTGGATGCACGGTCCCGAACGCCGGCAACGTTGTCGATGATCCACCTGATCTTGGGCCCGGCAAAATATGTGGCGAGCGGAAGACCGGTTTTCGGACGGAATCGATCGATACCTATATCGGCGGCGAATTCGGTGCAATACTGGTCGGTTCGGGTGTCCTGCCAAACGATCGCGTTGTAGACCGGTTCTCCTGTAGTCCGATCCCAAACCACTGTGGTTTCGCGCTGATTCGTGATGCCGACCGCCGCCAGATCCGATGCCTCAATACCCGCCTTTTCGAGTCCACCCCGTATCACATCACGGGTATTTTCCCAGATTTCGACCGGGTTGTGCTCGACCCAGCCAGGTTGCGGAAAGATCTGTTCGTGTTCCTTCTGGGCGAGTGCGACGATGTCTCCGGCGTCATCGAAAACGATGAAACGAGACGACGTGGTCCCCTGATCGATCGCTCCGACGAGTTGGCTCATGGACCGCAACCTAACGCATTCGGCCCGCGACGGGTAGGAAGCGAAATGACCGGGCCGATTGCAATTGCCGGTTGGTCAAAGGGACGTTTACACTCGTCGACGTCGTGCAGAAGAACCGCTCCACCAAGATCTTCGTTGGCAACCTTCCTTGGTCACACGACGACGAACTTCTCGCCCGGCTCTTTGAACAACACGGCGAGGTGCTCGACGCCTGTGTTGTGGTCGACAACATCACGGGTAAGTCGCGTGGGTTCGGTTTCGTCGAGATGCCGAAAACCGACCAGGCCGAAGAGGCCATTCGCCTCCTCCACGAATGCGAGATCGAGGGCCGCAAGCTCGAGGTCTCCTTCGCCCGACCCCGGGAACGCTCAGTCGGCTAACCGGCTTCGCAGACACTCGAGAGCTTCTTCCGCATGGCGCTTCATGTCGCCGTCTGACACGATCAGAGCAATCAGTGTTCCATCCGTATCGATCACGAACGTCGCTCGTTTGTCGCTCGTGGTGCCGACGCGTGTCACTCCAAACTGACCAGCAACCGTCTGATCCGGGTCCGATAGCAGAGTGAAATCGAGCTCGTTGGCTTCGGCGAATGCGGCCTGGGTCGCCACATCATCGCTCGATATGCCAATGCGCTTTGCTCCGACGGCGCCGAACTCGGCAGCCAGGTCACGGAAGTGACGGCTCTCAATCGTTCAACCCGGTGTGAAGGCCTTGGGGAAGAAGAAGAGGACCACAGGCCCCTCCGCAAGCAGCTTGCTCAGCTGAACCGCGTCACCGGTCTGGGACGTGGATGTGAAGTCTGCGACCACATCACCTACTTGCATCAGCTTGAACCTAATCACCCGGCAGACCGATCCCTGATGCTCCGACGCAGGTCGCCCGGGTTTTCAGGTCGATTTATACCCGGTTGCCAGCCGGGTGGAGCGTGCCGGGTGGAGTGTGTTGGTCTGTGCCAGCCTCCAGGCCGGGCGTTGCGAGGGCGGCATCGCCCGGAATCTCGCACGAGACCTTCCTGCTTGCCGTGCTACCGGAAATGAGTTATCGGGACATCCCAACCTGCTACAGAGCCAATCAGCCGAGGGGGACCAGCTGCGTGGCGACTACTTCTCACCGTGGAGACGGGGCGGCTGGTCGACCGAGCCGACAAACCGGCCGGAACCATCAACAATGGGTACCGGCGCACCCTCGAAGAACTCGGCCACCTCGTCGAGCGCATCGCGCGCGTCGGTCGTCGTGACGATCGGAGCCGTTTCCATCACGTCCTCAACGGTCATTGCCCCGGCAGTGGCAGAGGCGGTGGC
>JABDOU010000301.1 GCA_013043085.1 Acidimicrobiia bacterium | reverse complement strand
CCCATCCATCGCCTCCCGCAGACCGACCTCGCCATCGGCCACCGGATACAGGATCGGGATTACCGATGTGTAACCGCGAACGGTTGGCAACTCGTCGACATGAAGTAAACGTTCAAGCTCATCGTTGTCCAGAATCGGGCTATCAATCTCGAGAATCGCACACGATCGCGGGCCGAGATCGAAAATATTGCCCTCGGGTCCGAGCATCGTACGAGCCGACGTCACGAGTTCCTCGCGAATGCCGTCAAGCGGCGGATTGGTGACTTGAGCAAAAAGCTGCTTGAAATAGTCGTATAGCAGCCGGGGTCGTACCGAAAGCACAGCAAGCGGCGTATCGGTGCCCATCGAGCCCAGTGGCTCCTTGCCATTGCCGGCCATGGGACCGATGATCAGCTTCAACTCTTCGTGGGTATACCCAAAGGTCTGTTGGCGCTGCAAGAGGCGGCCTTCTGTGTGCGAGGTGGGCCGTGGTTCGATGTAGTCGAGATGAAGTGCGTTTTCATCGAGCCAGGCCTGGTACGGACGGGCTGCCGCCAGTTGGTCTTTGATTTCCTCATCCCGGATGATCCGTCCCTGTTCGGTGTCGATCAGGAACATTTTGCCCGGCTGCAACCGACCTTTCTCAACGATCCTCGACTGAGGAATGTCGAGGACCCCCACTTCCGATGCCATCACGACGAGGTCATCGTCCGTGACCCAATAGCGCGATGGTCGCAACCCATTGCGATCGAGCACAGCACCGATAACCCGGCCATCGGTGAACGCAATTGAAGCCGGGCCATCCCAGGGCTCCATCAATGCGGCGTGGTACTCGTAGAAGGCTCGCAATTCCGGCTTCATGTGTTGATGGTTTTCCCATGGCTCGGGGATCATCATCAACACTGCTTCTGTGAGGGGATAACCGCCCATGTACAGCAGTTCGAGAGCCTCGTCGAAACCGGCAGTGTCGGATGCTCCCGGGGTGCAGATCGGGAAGATCCGATCGAGGTCGCCTGGAATGAGCGTGCTCTCCAGCAGGGTCTCGCGAGCTCGCATGAAGTTGCGATTGCCCTGAATCGTGTTGATTTCGCCATTGTGCGCGACCATGCGATACGGGTGAGCGAGCGGCCAGCTGGGAAATGTATTGGTCGAAAATCGCGAATGTGCGAGCACAAGAGCGCTCTCGACCCGGTCATCGTGGAGATCGAGGAAGAATGCCGCTATCTGGGGCGGTGTCAACATCCCTTTGTATACGAGTGTGCGGCTGCTCAGGCTCGGAAAGTACACCCCATCGTGCATCTCCGACGCCCCACCCATCGCTTCGTTTATCTCGTCAACGCCGGCCGTGAGATGGATTTCGTGCTCTATGCGCTTGCGGATCACATAAGCCCTGCGCTCCAGCTCCATGCCACTCTCGCCGACCCCATCGATGAATATCTGGCGGAATCTCGGAAGCGTCTCGCGAGCCGCTAGACCGATTCCGGACGGATCAACGGGAACGTCGCGCCAGCCGAGAACGGCGCGGCCCTCCGACTCGACGATGGCCTGAATGGCTCTTGCTCCGGCCTCGGCGGATTCCAGATCCTGGGGCAAGAACGCTATCCCGGTTGCATACCGCCCCTCCGGGGGAAGCACAAAGGGAACCACCGCTCTGAGAAAGCGATCAGGAATTTGCATCAGGATGCCTGCGCCATCCCCTGTCAAGGGATCGGAACCCTGCGCTCCCCGGTGTTCGAGATTGCAAACAGCTCGCAGACCGTTTTCAACAATGCGATGGCTACGGCGCCCTTTGAGGTCCACGACGAAGGTGACACCACAGGAATCATGTTCGAAAGAACGACGGTATAGCCCGGGAGCGCGGGGCTCAGTCCGCCGTACAGCCATACCTTGGATCCTCCCGAGCGACTTCATCTGACAGCTGCCGGTCACACGAGATGTGATCGTCCCGGTCACAATCGTGTTCGGCAGAGTACAAAAACATACCGTTGCTTTGTTACTGGAGTATTTCCTGGGCTTCACCGCGATTTCAAAATGTTGCCGGCTCCCGAACCCAGGAACGCCGGCGTTGATCGCTTCTCACACCGGAGCGGAGTCGCCCCTTATGGATAACCGGGATCCGGTCCTAGCCTCCAACCGATGAAATCATGGTCGTCGGCGAACCTCGTGATGGGAATCCTGATGCTGGTTTTGATGACCGCGGGTTGCACCTCGGCAGAGCTAGGCGATCCCCTCGGATCCGAAGGAGTTTTTCAGGGAGTCGAGCTGCCCGAACCCTCGCCCAAACCCAGCTTTGTGCTCACGGACACCGCCGGCGATCCATACGACTTCGCCGCCGCCACGGACGGGAAGCTCACCCTCCTCTACTTTGGTTACACCTTCTGTCCTGACATCTGTCCGGTACACCTTGCTCAAATCACGTCCGTTCTCGACCGAAACCCTCCACTCCGAGAGAACACCGAAGTCGTGTTCGTCTCTGTCGACCCGGAACGCGATAGCCCCGAGGTCATCCGTGAATACCTCAACGGTTTTAGTGAGGACTACGTAGGACTCACGGGTAGCACCGAAGAGTTGAGGACCGCAGAGGAGGCCCTGGGGGTCCCTCCGGCGATTATCGGCGACACCTCAGATCCCGATTATCTGGTCGGCCATACTGCTCAGGTGTTCGCCTGGGCGCCTGACGGGCTTGGATACACGATCTATCCCTTCGGAACCAGGCAAAGCCAATGGGCCCATGATCTGGAAATTCTGGCGGGTATGGGATCATGAAGTGGTGCGCTGCTGGTCTCGTGTTGCTCGTAGCTGCATGCGGTAGCGGGAACTCGCTAAACGTGACATCGGCCTACGCGACCGAACCCTCGGGTCCCAACGCCGCCGTATATCTCGATATCACGAACAAAGGCGGTACCCCCGATCGGCTCGTCGACGTCGCTATCGACGGCTTCACAACCATGCTGCACGAGACGAGCATCAGTGCTGATGGTCAGGCAACCATGTCACAGGTAATGGGCATCGATATCAGTGAGAAGTCGAGCGTCGCACTGCGGCCAGGGGGCATCCACATCATGATCATGGACGCAGCGGGCCTGGTGGATGGGGATGAGCTCTCGGCAACGTTCACATTCGAGAAACATCCGCCCGTCACCGAGATGATTCCCGTGGTGACGCTCGACGCGTATCTCGAACTCATCGAGTCGCAACAGTGAAGGGCCTCCTCACCCCGGTCGTGCTCGCCGGCGTGCTTGCGGCGTGCGGGGCAGACACCATTGCCGCCACCCCGGTCGATCGTGGCACCGAACTTGTGCAGGACCTGGGCTGCGTTGTTTGCCATGATGGAACGAGGCCCGAACTCGGTCCGACGTGGAATGGCATCTGGAACGAATCTCGCGTGGATATCAACGGATCAACTGTCCTAGTAGATGCCGACTACATCCGCAGCTCTATCAACTTCCCCCAACAGGTGATCGCAGGTGACTATCGGGGATTCATGCCGCCCTACGCCCTCTCAGACGCTGAGATTGCCGATATCGCCGCATTCATCGAGACACTGACTCCGTGACTGATCGACGGGTGCGTTTGACCCAACCTCTCTCTAACCTGGCACCATGAACTGGAGCTGGTGGTGCACGTCGTCCCTGCGCCCCTGGCGTTGGGAGCTAAGCCTGTATCCCGGCGTATGGATCATCGTCGGTGT
>JABDOU010000284.1 GCA_013043085.1 Acidimicrobiia bacterium | reverse complement strand
CACCTACTCGGCGAGCACCGACGACGACACGGTCTCCGAGAACACTGCGACGGTCGTGGTGAACACGCAGGGCGTCGACGGTGCCAGCGAGACGGTGGACGTGAACTTCACGCCCAACGTCAGCGGAGACGACACGTTGACGGTCGACGACGACCGTGACACCGAGAACCAATTCCCGAAGGACATCTCGGACTCCGAGACGTTCGACTACGTGGAGACGTTCGACTGCTCGACGGACCCGGCCGACTACGCCGGCGACGGCGTCGACGGGCCGAACAACTTCAAGAACACGGCCACGCTCAAGGGTGACAACACCGACCTGTCGGACATGGCCGACGTCGACGTCACCTGCTACGCCCCGACGATCACCAAGACCGCCGAGGCCAGCCTCGACGAGACGTGGACGTGGACGCTGGACAAGACCGTCGAGCCTGCGTCGCAGACCGGCGATCCCGGTGAGACGCTGGAGTGGACGTGGACCGTGACCGTCAGCGAGTCGTCCGAGCAGGACAACTTCACCGTGTCCGGCAAGATCACCGTGGGCAACCCGGTCGGCGCTCCCGGCAACATCACCGTCGACGTCGCCGACCAGCTCGACGACGGCACCGTTGCCACCGTCGACTGCGACGGCTTCGGTGCGACCAGCGTGACGGTGGCGCCGGGCAAGACTCAGGACTGCACGTACTCGGCCAGCCCCGCCGACGCTTCGGCGACGGAGAACGAGGCCACCGGCACGTTCAACACGTTTGAGTTCACCGCCATGGCGGACGTCGACTTCGTGACCAACACGACCAACGGCACGGCGACCGTGGACGACGACAAGGAGCCGGACTTCCCGGCCGACCTCGTCGCCGGTGACGGCGGCAAACGGGAGTGGACCGAGACGGAGAGCGTGACCTGCTCCACGGATCGGGCCTTCTACGAGAGCGTCGGCTTCATGTACGGCGAGACCGAGGACAACCTGGCGACGCTGGACAGCGAGACCCAGAACCTCGAAGCTCCGGCCTCCACCGAGTGGATGTGCCAGGCCGGCTTCGTCGACATCCTGAAGACCACGAACGGCGTGGTCGACCCGACGAAGGACATACAGTTCGACCTATACAGCGGCCAGACCGTCCTCGAGACGGTGGGCACGGTGAACGACGTCGACGGGATCCTCAAGTTCCAGACGGCGCTCGTGGTCGGTGCCTCCTACACCATCTGCGAGTCGCCGGTGACGGCCGGGTACACGTTCGAGGTCACCGGTCCGATCGACGGCCAGCCCTACGCCGGTCCTCCGGGGGAGCAGAACCCGACGGGTGAGATCCAGTGCTTCGACTTCACCGCCGACAAGGGCGTGGTGCAGTTCGACGTGGACAACCGGTTCCCGGGCGGCGGTCCCCGCACGCCGGGTTACTGGAAGAACTGGAACACCTGCACGGGCGGCAACCAGGTCCAGACGGCCGAGAAGCTCGGCGGCACAGCCGAGGGCGTGTTCCTGCTCGACGATCTGCTCTCGCAGACCGTCGGCCTCCTGACCCTCGAAGAGGGTGACTGCGAGGATGCAGTCAACATCCTCGACTCCCGCGACATCAACAACGGCCGCAAGCAGGGCAACGACGGTGCCTACACGCTGGCCCGGTCGTTCCTGGCGGCCCTGTTGAACCAGGACGCCGGGGCCTGCGTCCCGATCGGTACGTTCGACGTGCCGGGCGTGGGCGACGGCCTGACGTTCCAGGAGGTCCTCAACGCCGCCCAGGCGCTCCTGGCCGACGAGGGCTTCGACGGCACCGGGAAGTACCTGGGCCCGAAGGACAAGTCCGGCTCTCGCGAGAACGCGCTGGCCTTGTACGGGATCATCGACGACTACAACAACGGCGAGCTCTGCGACGGCACTCCCTCGCACTGAGGTCGCACCGAGGCGGTACGCCGCTCAACCAGAAGGGGCCCGGCATCCCCGGGTCCCTTCGTTGCGCACCGCTGGGCTCAAGTTTCTCAATGATTCTCGACCACCTTTGGTGGTAGAGGGCGTTACGCATCGTGGGTCGACGAAGCGCTCGCACCTGCAGTGGTCGGTTGAAAGAGGAACCAGGCTGATCTCTGGTCTCATCATGGCCGGCCGCAGGGTCGAGAAGCTGCTCGTCACCTAGCCCGATAGGTCTTGGTCAGATCAATTCAACGTTGTCTTGATCGTTTCGTAGACGCGCTCGGTAGAAGGAATGGTGAGGTCCTCCAAGACATCTGCCGAGGGAATCGGAATATGCGGCGTCGTGATCCGCACTACCGGACCGTCGAGATTCCAAAAACCCTCATCTGCGACAATCGACGCGATCTCAGCACCCCACCCGCACAAACGAGGGTTCTCTTCGACCGTGTAAAGGCGGCCGGTCTTTTCGACCGAGCCGAGAATCGCTTTGGTGTCGAGTGGAACCAGGGAGCGGAGATCGACCACCTCGGCCGAGATGCCGTCGTTTGCGAGGCGCTCGGCCGCCTCCAAGGCCCGCGGCACCATGTAGGCGAGTGCGGCAATGGTGCAATCACTTCCCTCCCGCAGGATCTTGGCCGTGCCTAGCTCGTCGACGATCTCCCCATCGGGCACATCTCCCTTCGAAGCCAGGAGAGATTTGTGCTCGAAAAACACGACTGGATCCGGGTCCCGAATAGCAGCTGCCATGAGACCCACCACATCAACGGGGGTCGAGGGAGCGACCACTTTGAGACCGGGAATCATCATGCACCAGTTTTCGACGCTCTGGCTGTGTTGGGCACCGAAGCGGGATCCGGCGCCGTTGGCCGTTCTCACCACTACGGGCACCGTCATCTGGCCACCGGTCATATAGCGACTCTTGGCCATCTCGTTGGCGAGGATGTCGAAACACACGGCCAGGAAATCTGAGAACATGATCTCGGCTATCACGGGTATCCCCGTCATCGCCGCTCCCATGGCCGCGCCGAGGATGGCCTGTTCCGATATGGGCGTGTCTCGAACCCGCAATGGACCGAACTCCTCCACAAGGCCGACAGTGGTCTTGAAGACGCCGCCGGCACCGGCGATATCTTCCCCGAGCATGACCAGCATCGGGTCGCGGCGCATCTCCTGGGCGATGCCGTAAGCGACTGCATTGCGGTACGTCAATTCCGCCACGATGATCCTCCATCTGCCCAAAGGTCGGTCATGGCTAGTTCCGGAGACGGTGGTTGACCGGATTTGGCGAACTCGGTGGCCTCGTCGACCATCGTTGCGACCGATTGTTGAATCTCGATGAGGTCCTGTTCCGGCAAACCGAGACGCAGCAGGCGGCTGTGATATACCTGGATGGGATCCTGGTCTTTCCAGGCCTCAACCTCCTCCGGCGGCCGGTACTTCCCGGGATCTGCCCGGCTGTGACCACCATGGCGATAGGTGACGGCCTCAACCATCGATGGGCCTCCGCCTTCTCTTGCTTTCGTAATAACATCGGCGGCGACCTTGTACACCGCGTCTGCGTCATTGCCGTCGACCACAATTCGATCTAGACCGTAAGCCGGAGCTCGATCGGCTGCGGGATGCTCAACTGCCGTGATGTAATCGATAGGCGTGTATTCCATGTACAGGTTGTTCTCGCATACGAACACGATCGGCAGGTCCCAGATCACGGCGAAATTGAGCGCCTCGTGGAAGGCACCAATGTTCGTGGTCCCATCCCCGAAAAACACAACGGTGACCTGATCGGTACCCCGCATTTGGGCTGACCAGGCCGTGCCGTTTGCGATGCACAGGTGAGCACCGATGATTGCGTAACTGCCCATCATGTTGTGTTCGACTGAGGTGAGGTGCATCGAGCCACCTTTTCCCTGCAGTATTCCGTTTTCCCGTCCCAGCAACTCAGCCATAACTCCCCCGGGGGACACCCCCTTGGAGAGCGTGTGGGCGTGGCCTCTATACGTCGCAAAGGTGTAGTCATCCGGACGTATCGCTTCAGCAAAACCCGCCGAGACGGCCTCCATGCCGAGGGACAGGTGGCTCGTGCCTTTCACCAGATTCTGCATGAACAAGTCATAGGCGCGTTGCTCGAACTGACGGAGTTCCTGTTGGCGCCGGTACAGCCGACGACGCACGTCCATCGGGATCGGATACTGATCGACATCAGGATCGGTCGGCGTGGGCCGACGTGGCTCTCTTTTGGAGTAGTCATAGAGCTCTTCGGCAATCTCATCACTCATCGGGCGATCCTCGATTCGTCGTCGCAGAACAATTCGGCTCCAATGTCAGATGTCATCCGGCTCCGCCAACCTCGAAACGCAAGCGGCGATCGATTGTAGGCCCAGCTTTCTCGTCTCCACAAGCGCCGTTGTTCGGCCTTCTGTCCGAGGTTCTGGCAAGTGATGGTGTGTTGGATCCAATACCGAGGAGGTAGCGAAATGCGCGAGTGATAGGCGGGTGCCACGACGTTAGAGTGGGCGAACTTCGGTGATGTGCCATGACATCGCGAGGATCGATGAATGGGAGGAGCAGCCATGAGGCGCGATATCGAGTTCACGAGCGTGGGTGACACCCTCCGCGGCTGGCTCTACACGCCAGATCAGGGCGAGGGACCGTTTCCGGTCATCATCATGGCCGGTGGCTGGTGTTACGTGAAAGAGCTCGTCCAGACTCATGTGGCCGAGCAATTCGCCGAAGCCGGACTCGCCGCGGTTCTGTTCGATTACCGGAACTTTGGTGCAAGTGACGGCGCACGGCGCCAGCACATCGATCCCAACGCCCAGATCGAGGACTATCAGAACGCCATCTCCTTCGCCGAAACGCTCCCGGAGGTCGATCCAACCCGCATTGGTGTTTGGGGA
>JABDOU010000276.1 GCA_013043085.1 Acidimicrobiia bacterium | reverse complement strand
GAAGTACCCGGAAGACGCCGAGCGGATCAAAGCCGGGCGGGCAGAAGCAGTGCGAGAGGGCATGGAAGCAGTCCTGGCCGGTCTCAAGGCCGCTGCTGAATCTTGATGCGGGCTCTCAGGTCAGAACCTCGTCCTGGCGCAGGTTGAACGGTTCGACCATCGAACTCAATTCCTGAGAAACTCCAGCATCCGGTTCGCGACTTTCTCCTCCCTGAAATGGAAGAAATGGTCGCTGCCGGCGAACACCTCGACTTCCGCTCCGATGGCCTTGGCGTAGTCCGATAGTTCGGAGACGGTCACAAACTGGTCGCGATCTCCGACGATGAAAAGACGTCGAGCTTGAGGAACAGTGTCAGGCAGAGGCAGGTCCGGCGTCCTACTACTGGCAACCGGTGGCGCAATGCCGATCCACGGCATTGGTTCGTGGCGCATCGATTGCCACGCCAGGCTCGTTGCGGCGCCGAACGACCAGCCGCCGAGAGCAAGGTCTAAGCGTGTCTCCATGCCACGAGCTGCATCGACCGCGGCTCCTACATCTTCGATTTCGCCGCTTCCGCCGTGCCATTCGCCGGTACTGGTGCCGATACCCCGGAAATTGAAGCGAAGCACCGCAATATCTGACCCGACGAGAACGGAGCTGATCTTCTCAAGCAGCGGGGCCCGCATCGTTCCGCCATGCTGCGGGTGGGGATGGCAAAGGACGAGCAGCATGCGAGGGTCTTGCGGCCAGTCGATCAGGGCCTCGAGCTCGACGCTATCGGTGGACATGATCGTGAAGGATTCGTTGCTTGTCATCACTGGTACCGTAGCGTCCGCATGCAGACCCGCTACCTCATCCTCGCAGCGCTTGTTACCGGAATCATGATTCTCGGCGCCGGATTGTGGTGGCTGGTTGTTTTCATCGGCGTCTGAGACACGAATTGACACTGGTTCTAAGCTTTGCGGGACCACAGTAGGGAGAGCGACTTGTACGACATCGTGGTGATCGGCGGCGGACCAGGCGGATATGCCTCAGCGCTCTATGCCCATAACTTCGGGCTGAAGGTAGCGCTCGTGGAGAAGGCGACGGTGGGTGGTGTCTGTCTCACACGCGGATGCATTCCGGCCAAAACCTGGCTCCATGCTGCTGACGTATTTCGCACGGTCAAAGAAGCCGGGCACTACGGAGTCGATACATCGGAACCGACGGTCAACTGGGGTCGGGCGCTCGAGCGGAAACACGAGGTCGTCAACCAGCTCGTCACCGGGCTCGGTGGGCTCTTGCGGAATCGCAAGGTAGATATCTTCAACGGTTTTGGGCGATTGGCCGGATCCAAGAAGGTCATTGTGTCTGGCGAGCACGGCGATGAGGAGCTCGAGGCGAACCACGTCATCATCGCTACCGGCTCCGAAGCCAGATCCATTCCCGGCTACGACATCGACGGTGAGAGAGTCGTCACGTCGGATCATGCACTCGACTGGCCGCAACGTCCCGAGAAAGTGGCGATCATCGGCGCCGGCGCCATTGGATGCGAATTCGCCTCCCTGCTCAGTGACTTTGGCTCCGAGGTCTGGTTGTTCGAGATGCTCGACCAGGTGGTTCCGGGTTCTGAGCCGCAGGCAGCAAATGCTTTGGAGCGAGCCCTCAAAACGCGCGGTGTCAATGTGAGAACCGGGACCAGCATTGGCAATCCAGTACCGGTCCATGGACGGTTGCAGGTGCCCTTCGGCGAAGAGTCGGTTGAGGTCGATGTGGTGCTCGTGGCCGTTGGTCGAGCCCCACAAACCGACGGTATCGGTCTGGATTCGGTCAACGTCGAAACCGACCGTGGCTACATCGTCGTCGATCCGGCGACCCAACTGACTGCGGAGCCAGGTGTCTATGCAGTAGGCGATGTCGTTGCAGGCGCTCCGCAACTCGCTCATGCCGGCTTCGCAGAAGGCATCGCCGCAGTGACTCATATCGCGACCGGTGCCAGTGCACCCGTCGATTACCGTGCGATCCCTCTGGTCGTGTACAGCCATCCCGAGCTCGCATCGGTGGGGCTTACCGAGGCCCAGGCCAAGGAGGCCGGGTACGAAATCGACAAAACCCGGCATCCATTTGCCGGAGTCGGTCGCGCGATCATCATCGGTGAAAACCAGGGCATGGTGAAGATCGTCAGTGAGAAAGATGGCCCCATTCTGGGAGCAACGGTCGTAGGCCCATCGGCGGGCGAGATGATCCACGAGCTCATGTATGCCGTGGCATGGGAGGCACTTCCTGCCGAGGCAGCTGCGTTCATCCACGCCCATCCGACGCTCTCCGAAGCGGTTGGCGAGACGCTCCTCGGCGCCGCGGGGAGAAGCCTTCACTGAGCCGGTAAGATCGACGAGGTCGCGAAGAAAACGGCAACTGAAAACGGCAATAGAAAAAGGGACGAATGGCTGTAACCGTAACCATGCCGCAACTGGGCGAGACCGTAACCGAAGGTGTTGTCTTACGTTGGGCGAAACAGGTTGGTGACACGGTGAGCGAGGACGAAGTCCTCCTCGAGATCTCGACAGACAAAGTCGATACCGAGATTCCGTCTCCAAGTTCTGGCGTGCTGCAGGAGATCCTCGTGCAGGAGGGCGAAACGGTCGCCGTCGGAGCTCAGCTCGCCATCATCGGCGAGGCGGACGGGGCAGGCGCCGCATCGGATTCCGAGCCTGAGTCACGGGTTCAATCAGCAGCTCCGGAGATGGCAGAACAAGATTCATCGACCGAACCGCCCGCTCCCGAGGCGCCGGCAGCCGCACCGACTCCCCAGCCCGTTGCAGCGGCCGAGGCGGCTCCAGCAGCAACCGGCGGTGGCGGCTTTACAGTCGAGATGCCTCAGCTCGGCGAGACGGTCACCGAGGGAGTAGTGCTCAGCTGGGCGAAATCTGTAGGAGATGCGGTCGCCGAAGATGAGGTGCTTCTCGAGATATCAACCGACAAAGTCGATACGGAGATCCCTTCGCCGGCGGCTGGTGTGCTGCAGGAGATCCTGGTTCCCGTTGGAGAGACGGCTCAGGTCGGTACCGCTCTGGCCATCATTGGATCAGCCGCAGGTGCCCCCGCCCAGGTCGTCGCTGACCCCGTCAGTTCCGGCGCAGACAATGTGCCGATGACCGATGGCGCGACGCAAGCGTCACCGGCGGCCGACGCCAACGGTCAATCCGGGTCACTCGAAGGATCAGGACGAGGCAATGTCTCGCCCGTCGTCCGGAAACTGGCACGTGAAGCAAATGTAGATCTCGATCGGGTTCCCGGCACCGGAAAAAATGGGCGAATCACCCGCAAAGACGTTGAGGCCTTCATCGCATCCGGAGGTCAATCTCCGGCCCCGGCCGCCGCCGCACCTGCTCAACCCCCCGCCTCCCCGACAACTCCGGAACCTACGCCGTCATCTGCTGCGCCCCCTCCACCTCCCCCTCCGGTTCCGGCCCCGGCGGCGACCACAGCACCCGCGGCGGCTTCGACGGCTCCGGCCGGTGAACCGGCTCCGGCCGGTCAACCAGCGCCGGCCGGCGACGGCGTCGAACCACCTGAAGGTGTGCCGCTGCTTGCCGGGGATCGAGTCGTTGCTTTGGATCGCTTGCGTCAACGGATCGCGAAGAACATGATCCTGGCCAAGACGACGGCCGCCCACGTGTGGACGGCGGTCGAAGTTGATTACGAACTGGTCGAACAGATTCGGCAGAAGCACAAAGCCGACTTCAAGGCCCGTGAAGGTTTCTCGCTGACATACCTGCCGTTCGTTGCCAGGGCTGTTGTCGATGCGCTGGCGGCCTTCCCCGTCGTCAACAGCTCTATCTATCCGGATCAAGGCAAAGCCGTGTATCACGAAGCTCGCAATATCGGAATTGCGATCGACCTGAACCAGGAAGGTCTCCTCGTCGGAACCGTTCGCAACGCTGACAGTCTCAGAATCGTTGGACTCGCCCGCAACATCCGGGCCGTCGCCGATCGAGCGCGATCCGGCTCCCTCGAGCCTGATGACGTGTCCGGTTCGACGTTTTCGATATCGAATCCTGGTCCCTACGGGTCCTTTTTGACGGCGCCGATCATCAACGTGCCCAACACCGCGATTCTCTCAACGGATACTGTGACAAAGCGAGCGGTCGTTGCCACCGACACCGCCGGCAACGATTCCATTGCGATTCGTCACATCGGGTATCTGGGCCTGACGTGGGATCACCGGGCTTTTGACGGTTCCACGGCCGTGCTGTTCTTGCAAAGGATCAAACACAATCTCGAGACGTGGGATTGGGAGCAGGAGCTCGCCTGATGCTTCGCGTCCGATGGCTGGGTCGACTCGACTACGAGGAAGCCTGGGATCTTCAGCGAGCGTTCTGGGAGGGAAGGGTCGAAGGCCGCACCTCCGACGATTACCTGTTGCTGGTCGAGCATCCACCGACATACACCGTGGGTCGGAACGGGGACGGATCGAACATTCTCACCGAGAATCCACCAGGGACCGTCCACTTCGTCGATCGGGGTGGCGACGTCACGTATCACGGCCCGGGTCAACTGGTCGGGTATCCCATCGTGGACATGCAGGGTTCGAGAGACTATGTGGGGTTTGTTCGCCGACTCGAAGATGTGATTGTCGGCACTCTCCGCGATATCGGAATCCGGGCACGGTCCGAGGAAGGTTTCACCGGAGTCTGGACCGATGCCGGAAAGGCGGCAGCGATCGGGATATCGGTGAGGAGGGGCGTCACCATGCATGGCTTCGCGATCAATGTCGCGACCGACCTCGCTGCGTTCTCCCACATCAGACCGTGTGGGGTCGACCGGCCGGTGACCCGGATCGCTGAGCTGGTGGAGACACCGGTGAGCATTGAAGGTGTGATCGAAAAATTGATCCCCCGTTTTGTGAAGACCATGGGCTATGCCGAGCCTGAGATTCAGCTTGGAGCGTTTACACGGGGATCCGGCAAGAGCTTCGACGTCGATCACAGGATTGAAGCCGGCACATTCTCACCGAACGGTGGGTATGAGCCGATACTTCTCAATGGGAAACTCGATGGCGAGCCCGATCGTCCGGAATGGATGAAGGTCAAAGCGAGGCAGAGCGATGCATACGGCGAACTGAAATCACTGATGCGTTCTGAAGGCCTCAACACTGTTTGTGAAGAAGCCGGTTGTCCGAATATCTACGAATGCTGGAGCGCAGGAACAGCGACACTCATGTTGCTTGGCGATGTGTGCACGAGGGCGTGCAGCTTTTGTGACGTCAACACAGGCAAGCCCGGTGAAGTGGACGTGCTCGAGCCGCTTCGGGCGGCTGACGCGGTTGCAACAATGGGTCTCAAACACGCGGTACTCACCTCGGTCAACCGCGATGACTTGCTGGACGGTGGTTCGTCGATCTTCGCCCGGACTGTCGAGGAGATTCACCGGCGCGTCCCCGATTGCGACGTCGAAGTGCTCATTCCCGATTTCAAGGGCCGTCGGGAAGATCTGAAGACGGTCCTCGATGCTCATCCAAAGATTCTCAATCACAACACGGAGACGGTGCTTCGACTCCAGCGCGACATCCGAACTGCGGCCAACTACGGTCGGTCGCTCACGTTGCTCGCTCGGGCCAAGTGGATCGATCCCTCGATGACGACGAAGTCGGGACTGATCGTCGGGATGGGCGAGACCGAGGATGAGATCATCGGAACCCTCGCCGACATGCGGGCCGTTGGTGTGGACATCGTGACCATCGGCCAGTATCTCCGGCCATCGGCGAAGCATCGGCCAATTGATAGATTTGTCGAACCTGTCGAGTTCGATCGGTATGCAAAGGCGGGTATGGCCATGGGCATTTCTCATGTCGAGTCGGGACCGCTGGTGAGGTCGTCCTATCACGCGCAGGAGGCAGCCGCCTCGGCAACCTAGAACGCGAAAATCCCGCTACTCGGCTCGGTTCTCCTCTCCCCGCGGTGTCGTAGAGTGCTGTGTCTCAACCGAGGGAGCTGATGACCGAACAGCTGGCTGTCAACACGATCAAAACGCTTGCGATGGACGCAGTCCAGGCTGCAAACAGCGGACATCCGGGGGCACCCATGGGGATGGCGGATCTGGCCACGGTCCTGTGGACCAGGTTCTTGACGGTGGATCCCACTCACCCCGACTGGTTCGATCGTGACCGCTTCGTCGTGTCTAATGGTCACGCCTCGATGCTGTTGTATGCGCTGCTCCATCTTTCCGGATTTCCCCTGACGCTCGATGACATCAAGAATTTTCGTCAATTCGGGTTTCCTACTGCCGGGCATCCCGAACGCGAAATGCACCTGGGGATCGAAACGACAACAGGACCACTCGGACAGGGTTTTGGAACTGCAATCGGCATGGCAATCGCCGAGGCGCACATGCGTGCGGTGTTCGGCGAATCTCTTGTGAACCACCGGACCTACGCACTCGTGTCGGACGGAGATCTCATGGAAGGCGTTTCTTACGAAGCCGCTTCGCTTGCCGGACATCTCGGCCTTGGTCGCGTTACCTATATCTACGACGACAACGAAATCTCCATTGAAGGCTCAACGGATCTCGCATTTTCAGACAGCGTCGCGCAGCGCTTCCAGGCAGCCGGTTGGCATACCGTCGACATCGATGGCCACGACCGGGAGGCCGTCGAAGAGGCCATCCGCGCCTCGCTTGGAGTGCTGGATCAACCGTCGCTCATCATCGCCCACACACATATCGGCGCCGGTTCGCCGAACAAGCAAGACACTCGCCACGCCCACGGCGAGCCGCTCGGCGTCGATGAAATTGCTCTCACCAAATCGGTGATGGGCTGGGAGTTTGAGGAACCATTTCATGTCCCACAGGAGGCGTACGACGTTTTCAACGTCGTGGCCGAGCGGGGACGTGAGTTGCGTGAGCAGTGGGAATCCCGGCGTGACGCGGTTCTGACCGACGATCCCGAGCTGGCAGAGCTGTGGACCTCATATTTCAACGGTGGTCGATTCGAGATTCCCGATCTCGGCTACGAGGTCGGTGCTTTCGTCGCAACCCGCAAGGCGTCCGGAAAGTCGCTCGAGGCTCTGGCAGCACAGGTCCCGAATCTCGTTGGTGGTTCGGCCGATCTGGCCCCGTCGACGAATACGGTTCTCCCGGATTCCGAAGCATTCTCCGCAGAGACGCCGGATGGACGAAACTTTCATTTCGGGATCCGCGAGCATGCGATGGGCACTGTTGTGAACGGGATGGCGATCCACGGTGGCCTGCGTCCCTACGGTGCTACGTTCCTGGTGTTCAGCGACTACATGAGGCCCGCGATTCGCATCTCGGCGCTCATGGAGGCCCCCAGCATCTGGGTCTTCACCCACGATTCGATTTTCCTGGGCGAGGACGGGCCAACCCATCAACCGATCGAGCATCTTGCGTCGCTTCGTGCCATCCCGAATCTCTGGGTGGTGCGCCCGGCAAACACCGGTGAGACCGCTGAGGCCTGGGAACTCGCGTTGAAGCGGACCGACGGACCCACTGCGCTGATTCTGACCCGGCAAGGTTTGCCGGTTGTCGATCGTTCCGATGTGCAGGGAGGCCTTCACAAGGGTGGATATGTCGTCACCGACGGATCAGATGCTGTGTTGATCGCGACGGGGTCCGAAGTGTGGGTGGCCTCGGCTGCGGCCGAACTCGTTGATGGCCACTCCATCAGAGTCGTCAGCATGCCATGTGTGGAGGCCTTCGATGCGCAACCGGAGTCGTACCGCAAAGAGGTACTCGGTGACCTGCCGACCGCGACGCTCGAAGCAGGCTCGGTGACCGGCTGGCACCGGTTCGCCGGGCGCGATGGGCTCACGCTCGGGATCGACCATTTCGGTGCCTCGGCTCCGTACCAGCGTCTTGCCGAGGAGTTCGGATTCACTCCGGAAGCGGTCGCGACACGCCTGTCCGCCTGGCTCTCCAGCTGACGTAAAACCGGGCCCCGTAGGCAGCAAGCCAGGTACGCTTTCGGGACCGCCGTCGGATGAGTGAGTACATGCCCGAGCCCTACCCGTGTTTCTCTGTGATCATGCCTGTGTTCAATGAAGAGCGCACGCTCGCCACAATCATCAAACGCGTCCTGGATTCTCCATACGTTGCAGAGTTGCTCATCGTCGATGATGGATCTTCGGATGACACTCGCGAGTTGTTGGCTGGTATAGCTGATCCGCGTGTCCGCAAGTTCGAACAACCATTCAACATGGGAAAGGGCGCCGCTGTTCGCAGGGGAGTAGCTGAAGCCAATGCACCGTATGTCATCATCCAGGATGCTGATCTCGAATACGACCCCGCCGACTATGCGCTTCTCGCAGAACCGCTGATCGGCGAACGGGCAGACGTCGTGTACGGCTCCCGTTTTCACACTGCCCGACCGCGACGTGTACTGCGTTTCTGGCATTCGATGGCAAATCGATTTTTGACGTCGATGTCGAATGCATTTACCAACCTGCATTTGACGGACATGGAGACCTGCTACAAGGCCTTTCGGCGGGAAGTCATTCAGCAGATCACGATCGAGGAAGACAGATTCGGACTCGAACCCGAGCTCACTGCCAAGGTCGCTGCGGGGGGATGGCGCCTGTATGAGGTTGGGATCTCATATGACGGTCGCACTGCCCACGAAGGCAAGAAAATCGGCTGGCGCGACGGCGTCAGAGCCATCTACTGCATCATCCGCTATTCACCCGGGGTCTCACGGAGGACAGACACGTTCAAGCGCCAGGAGGCGCAGGCTCCGCCGGCGGTTGCCCGGTCGGTCGAACGTGTGACGAACGACGGCTGGATGGCGTCCTCGTTGGATCGGTATCTCGGCGAATCGGTGCTTCAGGTAGGCACTGCCCACACAGGTCTTGCGCTCGAGATGGCAGACCGACACGGTGTCACCGTCGTTGATGATCTCACCCGACCGATTGAACGGCGTCCGGTGCCAGGATTCGACAGCGCAGTCATCATCGATGTGCTCGACCGCGTTGAAGACGAGTCGATCGTGCTCAGCGAAGTCCGGCCTCACATCAAGCGCGGAGGAATCCTTGTGGTCTTGAGCGCCGCCCACCCGCATCTCTACAGCAGTGTCGACGAATCGATCGGTCGTCTGCGCCGTTACGGGAAGAATCAGCTCGGTCGGATAGTGGCGGACGCGGGCTTCACAATTCTCAAAGTGGCCTATGTTGATCCGGTCGGAGCAGGATTGGCGGGAGTTGCAAGGCTCGCCGACCGTCCAGCCCACTTGCCAAAACCATTGACCGGGTTAGCGTCATGGGTCGGCGAACGGTGGCCCCAGCCCGGATTCGGGGGGATGGCACTCGTCGTGGCGGTTAAATCAGAAGAAGGACCGGAATGAAGAACAGACTCGCCATGATCGTGGTGATCGCAATGACAGCGGCAGCATGCAATGCAGCGCCGGAAATATCGACCGAGGAGAGATCAGTGTCGACGACGATTCCCTCAGGGATTGCCGCCGAAGGCGACTCGGTCTCTGTGCATTACACAGGCACGCTCGATGACGGAACTCAATTTGATTCCTCGGAGGGTCGTGAGCCACTTCAGTTTGTGGTCGGCAGCGGTCAGGTGATCTCAGGATTCGATGACGCAGTCGTTGGTCTCGCTGTCGGCGAGAGCCGGACGGTTCGAATCGAGCCGGTAAACGCCTATGGCGAACTTGACCCGGCTCTCGTGCAGGAGGTCCCCCTCGAACAGCTGCCTGAGGGCGTTTCCGTGGGAGATCAACTGGCAACGCAGACCGGGCAGCCGGTGACGATCACCGAGCTCACCGAGACGGCCGCCATGATCGATTTCAACCACCCGCTCGCGGGCCAGGCCTTGACGTTCGATGTCGAGCTCATTTCGATCGGCTAGATAAGACCGGCGGCTTCGAGAATTACAGCTGTGAGGTTGTAAAGGCCATGGATGACCGCTGCG
>JABDOU010000243.1 GCA_013043085.1 Acidimicrobiia bacterium | reverse complement strand
TGACGGCGATTCGCCCTTCTGAATCACGCACGATGCCGCCCGCCGAGAAATCAGACACCGTCGTCATCTTTGTCACCTCGATTCAACTGCTCGACAACCGGTTGAGGCCGCGAGAGCGTACCAGCTGTTGATGCCCGAGCGATCCCAGGGGACAGTCGCGCCATCAAGCCGTAATGTGATCTCCATGCGAGTGTTGCATGTATACGACGATCGGTTTAATGAGCATCTGAACCCTCCCGGTCATCCCGAGCGCCCCGAGAGATTGGATGCTGTGGTGAGAGGCGTCCGGTCCGCTCGAGGCATCGAACTGATCGAGATGCTGCCGGAGCCTGCCGATCCCGACCTCATACACCTGGTGCACACGCCCAACTACGTCAGGTTCATTGAAGAAGTATCGAAAACCGGCGGGGGAAGGTTGGATCCCGACACCTCGGCTTCGTCTGGATCCTGGGAGGCAGCCATTCGAGCCGCCGGTGCGGGTCCGCTCGCTGTGCAGGCGCTCCAGGACGGAATCGCCGACTCGGCGTTCCTGTCGCTGCGGCCACCTGGCCACCACGCCGAGGCCGATCGAGCAATGGGATTTTGTCTGTTCAACAATGTTGCGATCACCGCCGCCTGGTTGGCAGAGGCCGGAAACCGCGTGGCCATTTTCGATTGGGACGTTCACCATGGCAACGGCACCCAGCACTCTCTCTATAGGCATCCCGACATCCTCTTCGTTTCGATGCATGAGTATCCGCTCTATCCAGGCACCGGCTGGCTCGATGAATGCGGCACCGGTAAGGGGGAGGGGCTCACCATCAACATTCCGGTCGCTGCCAGAACGGGAGGGGATCTGTACTCGGCAGCAACAGAAAACGTCATTGTTCCGATCCTGACCGAGTTCGAACCGGATTGGCTACTCGTGAGTGCAGGCTACGACGCGCACGTTCGGGACCCGCTGGCATCAGTTCGTCTTCAGGGCGGCGACTATGCCGTCATTACCTCGATGCTTGGCAGTGTGGTACCGCCAAATCGCACCATCTTCTTCCTGGAAGGAGGCTACGACCTCCACGCACTCGAGACGTCAACCAGGGCCACGTTGGAGGCGATCGGCACGGCAGATTCCGACGGCTCAGAAGACGCGGCCAGAACTGAACGGGAAGCCTGGGAGCGGCTAGCGGCTGCTGAAACCACGCAGAAACGGTACTGGAAACTGACGTAAAGGCTGCGGGGATTCCTGCCGATATCTATCGGACCTGGAAACAAGGAGCTTTTCGTCGATGCCATCGTTAGATGATCTCTTGGCAAAAATGGTCGAGGTGCACGGCTCTGACCTGCATTTGAAGGTCGGGTCGCCACCGATGATTCGTATCGACGGCAATCTTCAGCCAATTGATCTGCCCCCTGTTGCACCGGCAGATACAGAAGCCTGGGCTCAGTCTGTCATGCCGCCCCGCGCTGTCGCCAGTTTTCGCGACCTACATGAGGCTGACTTTGCGTACGGCAAAGCTCAGCTTGGACGATTCCGCGTCAACGTTTATCGGCAGCGCACATCGGTGAGCATCGTGATTCGTGCGGTGCAACCTGCGAGCAAGTCATTCGGCGAACTCGGTCTCCCTCCCGTCATGAGCCGTCTCGCACAGGCGCCGCGCGGGCTCCTGCTTGTTACCGGTCCCACCGGTTCTGGCAAGACAACCACCATGGCGGCCATGGTGGACGCGATCAACTCCACGAGGCGCGTCAATATCATCACGATTGAGGATCCGATCGAGGTGCTCCACCCTGACAAGATGGCGCTGGTTTCCCAGCGCGAACTCGGAGTTGACACCGTGAGTTTCGACCAGGCGCTCCGACGGGTACTCCGCCAGGATCCTGACGTGATTTTGATCGGAGAAATACGCGATAAGGACACAGCCGAAGCGGCCATTCAAGCGGCTGATACCGGTCACCTCGTTCTGTCATCTCTTCACACGCTCGATGCCACCGAAACCATCAACCGACTTCTCGATTTTTTCCCTCCGTTTCAGCACCAGGGCATCCGCCTCATGCTGGCCGGCACATTGCAGGGCATTGTGTCGCAACGACTGATTCCGAAGGCAGACGGCATCGGCCGGGTACCGGCGACGGAAGTTCTCACGTCAAACCCGCGTGTCTTTGACCGGATCGTCGATTCGGAAAAGACCCATACCTTGCGCGATCTCATCGAAGACGGTGAGTTCTACGGGATGCACAGTTTCGACCAGGCGCTCATGGGCCTGTACCAAAAGGGTGTTATCACATACGACGACGCCCTTTCTCATG
>JABDOU010000269.1 GCA_013043085.1 Acidimicrobiia bacterium | reverse complement strand
GACGCGCAGAGTGCCGCCCGTAGTGACGGTGCCGATGGCGGCTGCCGCGATCTCCCATTTCTCTGCAAGACCCAGAGCTTCCTCGAGATCCTGTGGGGTGACGATGGCGAGCATGCGCTCCTGCGATTCCGACATGAGGATCTCGCCTGGGGTCATCCCATCCTCGCGGACGTGCACGGCATCGAGGTCGACATCCATGCCGACGCCGGCCCTGCTGGGAGGTTCTGAGGTTGCACAACTGAGACCTGCTGCGCCGAGGTCCTGAACACCCGTGACCAGGTCCTTTTCGTACAACTCGAGGCAGGCCTCGATCAGCTTCTTCTCTTCGAAGGGATCGCCAACCTGGACCGATGGCCGTTTGTCCTCCGAACCCGGCTCGAAAGCAGCTGAAGCGAGTATCGAGGCACCGCCGATTCCGTCTCGCCCGGTCGATGCTCCAAGGAGGATTCCTACATCGCCGACCTGCCCTGGCGAGCCGAGCTGCAGTTGCTCGGACCGCATGATCCCGAGACACATCACGTTGACCAGCGGATTGTGTGCATAGCTTTCGTCGAACTCGAGCTCTCCCCCCACCGTCGGAACACCAACTGCGTTGCCGTAGCCGGCGATCCCTTTCACGACGCCATCGAAGAGGTAGCGGTTCTTCGGATCATCGAGGGGTCCGAAGCGGATGGCGTCCCACAATGCAATCGGACGCGCTCCCATCGTAAAAATGTCCCGCAGCATGCCACCGACGCCGGTCGCGGCTCCTTGATAGGGCTCTACGTAGGACGGATGATTGTGGGATTCGATGCGAATGGCAGCCAGCCAGCCGTCTCCGAGGTCAACCACTCCGGCATTCTCGCCGGGGCCAACCACCACCCGAGCACCATCGGTCGGAAACCGGCCAAGGTGCGCCCGCGACGACTTGTACGAGCAATGCTCCGACCACATCACCGAATACATCGCCAGTTCCGCCGGTTCCGGATCTCTGTCCAGGATATCGACCACAGCCGAGTACTCGTCGTCGGACATACCCAGTTGACGGTGGAGAGAAGTCATGCCGGCTGCAGAGAAGTGACAAACGAACCAATGAGAAGCGCCCCGTCGGCCGAACCGAGCAGTTCTTCAACTGCCCGTTCGGGATGCGGCATGAGGCCGACCACGTTGCCGGCGGCGTTGCTCGTACCTGCGATCGAATCTGTCGACCCGTTCGGATTGAACCTCTCATCCAGTTCACCGTCGGGGCCGCAGTACCGCAGCACGACCAGGTCGTCGTCGCCCGGCGCGACGAACCGTCCCTCATAGCTATTCAACGGGATCTGGATGACCTGACCCTGGCTTGCCCCTGCCGTCAGAACCGAGTTCGTCGACTCGACGCGGACACGGATCGGACGACAAATGAACGACGTATCTCGATTCGCCATCAATGCGCCCGACAACAGCCGCGCTTCGCACAGAATTTGAAAACCATTGCATATCCCGAGGACAGGCCGCCCGGCTTGTGCCAGTCGCGAGACCTCTGACATGATCGGCGAAAATCTGGCGATTGCACCCGTTCGCAGGTAGTCACCATGGGCGAAACCGCCCGGCAAAACGACACCGTCGAAACCTGAAAGGTCTTCGCTCGTGTGCCATACCAGCTCCGGCGCGGCGCCCTGCAATTCGAGGGCATAGGCCACATCGTGTTCGCAGTTGGTGCCCGGGAAGACCGCAACAGCAACCCTCAAGCAAGAACCTCGAGGTCGAAATCCTCCAGAACCGGGTTCGTGAGGAGTTGTTTACACATTGCCTCAACCTGGTCGAGGGCTGATCCCGCATCATCGGTAGCGACCTCAACGTCGATCGCCCGACCGATCAAGACCTCCTGCACACCATCGAAACCCAATGACCGCAACGCCTGCGCGGTGGTCGAACCTTCAGGATCGGCGATACCAGGACGGCGTTGAACGTGCACGCGTACCTTCATCTCGTGACACCGGAATCCTTGAGATACGTGTCAAACGACTCGCCGGTCAGCAATTCGTACGCCTCGACGTACCGACTGCGAGTGCCTGTGACGATCTCGCCCGGCAACGTTGGAGCCGGGGATGTTTTGTCCCATGACTGGGTTTCGAGCCAGTCCCGGAGAAACTGTTTGTCGAAGCTCGGCATGGTTGCGCCTTCTGCCCAGGCGTTTGCCGGCCAATATCTCGAACTGTCCGGGGTAAGCACCTCATCGATCAGCGTGAGTTCGCCGTCGACAAAACCAAACTCGAACTTCGTATCGGCGAGGATGATGCCGCGCTCGGCGGCATAGTCACGGCCCGCCTGATAAATGGCCAAACTCCTGGCTCGCAACTCGTCGTAAAGGTCATGGCCGACCAGCTCACGAGCCCCGGCCTCGGTCAGATTCTCGTCGTGGCCCGTCTCGGCTTTGGTTGCCGGCGTAAACAAGGGAGTCTCCAGCTTGCTGGCCAGCATCAACCCATCAGGGAGGTGTTCTGTCGTCGGACCGCCGCCCGATTCGTATTCCTTCCAGGATGAACCGTAGAGGTAGCCGCGTACGACGCATTCCATAGGAATCACCTCGGCCTTGCGCGTGATCATTGTGCGACCGGCGAGCTGCTCGGCGGAGCGCTCATCCATAGCGGGGATGTCCCAGGGATCAACAGATTCGAGATGGTTGGCGACCGGCAATCGGCTAAACCAGAACACCGAGAGTCCGGTCAAAACGCGACCCTTGTCGGGTATGGGCTGTCCCATGACCACGTCAAAAGCCGAAATGCGATCGCTCGTCACCATGACCAGGTGGTCGTCGTCGAATTGGTAGATGTCGCGCACCTTGCCGGACGCGACATGGATCAGGTTGTCGTTGAGTTGAGGCGCCAGCATGCCGGCCGGATAGTAATAGTGCAGTCGTCCGGGGTGCTGTCTGATGCGCCGTCTACTGCCCGGTCTCCCCGTCGATGGCCTCGCGAAGCAGGTCGGCCTGTCCCGCATGACGAGCGGTCTCTTCAATCATGTGCAACATGATCCAGCGCATGGAAAAAGGTTCGTTGTCTCGCATGCCGACCGAGAGATCATCGAGCCCGGCCCCCTCATACACCCTCCTGCTTCGTTCACAAGCCTGTTCGTAGAGGATCCGCGTGTCGGCGATGTCGTCGTCGCGAGCAGTATTGAACTCCCAGTCGCGATCCTGATCGAATGGGGCACTGGCCCATGGCTCAATGGTGTCTACCCCGTTGAATATCCATTGGAACCAGTGGTCTTCAACCCAGGCCAGGTGTTTGACAATCCCTGCAAGCGTGAGTGTCGAGGGAGTAACGGATCTCGTTGCCGCCTGGGTCGAATCGAGACCGTGGGTCTTGAGCAGAATCGTGGCGCGTTGGTAGTCCAGAAATTCGGCGAGGTTCTGGCGTTCGCTCACAGCCTTCGAACGAATAGGGCGTTCCATGCGTCCATCCTGGCATGAATGCAGAGGCCGTGGGATGTGATTTATCGTGCCGGCATGACACGCGCAAGCTGGGGCCCCGGCAGTCCCTGAATCCCGGTGAAGTGCAGCTTTTGACCGGTCTTGTCGTACACCATCAGCTGATTCTGTTCATCGGTCACGAGTCCAAGCACCACCCAATCTGGCGTATCCGCGTACACGAATATGCCACGAAAATTGACCGTGAACACGTCCCGCTCCCCGGCCCCTGGCCGGCCCTCGACCAGGGTGCTCGAGAACTCGGGGAACGTGCCTTCCACCCGGCTATAGAGGTAGCCGGCGCCGTCGTACGTCGGGATTGCATGCTGGGGAGCAGGAGACATGTCGAGAGTGGCAAGATCAAACAACCCGCCGGTCCCATCGTCGAAGCTCAGCGATATCACCGTGCCGTCCAGGCTTTCGCCGTTGATGACAGCACCGGGAAAAGGAATCAGGGCCTGCGCCTCGGCATCACGATCATCGATGTTGAGGGGCTGTCGATACACCTGGACCTGAGTACCGATCTGGTCGAGGGCGTCGAATGGCCTCAGCTCGACAAACACGACCTTGTCCGGGATACAAGCGATCAGATCGCAACCCTCCCGCGGGAACTGATCCTGGAACAGCAGGGCCAGACCGAGCTCGGAGGCAGCCACGTCCCGGAGGTATCCGGCCGGCCAACGAACCTCGTCCGGGCGACAGTTCGGCTGATTGACGCTCGGAATCTCGAACATCACGCTCGACGCGTCCGGACCCGTGAAGTTGGCGACATCAACGACCAACGGTGCGCAGGCTTCCGTCTGAATCTGGTTCCGCGTCACCCACATGGTGCGATCAGCGCCGACGGTCAGAGTGTCATAGCCTCCCAGGTAACGTGGCTCATCCCGGTCGAAGGCGGTCCACCACCACACTTGCTCGCCGGGACCAACCACCCCGAACTGATCCTGTTCGACCATCACCGCGATCTCCGGCGCTCGATCCGGAAGGCCGGCCTCGATCGGGGGATCGATCACGACAGCCCCGGGGATCACGGTCGTCGTCGTTGAGGTTGTCGAAGACGTTGAGGTGGTCGTCGTCGTCGTTGTGGTCGACGTTGTCACCGCGGCGTTTCGCGCGCACCCTGCGATCAACAACATCACAAGCAGACCCGGAATGACCTTTGCTGTCATGGGCAGCACCCTACGACCGTAGAGAAGGTAGCGCTCTATAGATGGGCCAGCCGATCCCATACGACCTCAGCATTCACGAGAAACGCGCGAGGATCGAAGCACAAGGCAAGCTCATCGTCCGGGATCGTGACATCCGGGTCACCTTCGAGATTTTTCTGAAATGCTGTACCGTCGTCCCAACTTTTCATTGCGTTGCGTTGAATGACCCGATAGGCGTCGTCGCGGCTCATCCCGGATTCGACGAGCTTGAGAAGCACTTTCTGGCTGAAGACGAGCCCGTTGGTTGAATCGAGGTTCTGGAGCATACGATCCGTGTCGACAACGAGATTGTCGACCACGTCGGTGAATCTGACGACGGCGAAGTGAGCGACGATACTGGCGTCGGGAAGTATCACCCGCTCGGGTGCAGAGTGACTGATGTCGCGTTCATGCCATAGGGCGACGTTCTCCAGGCCCACCTGGGCGTATCCGCGCAGCAGTCGCGCCAATCCCGTCACGTTCTCCGACTTGACCGGGTTCTTCTTGTGGGGCATGGCGGAAGAGCCCTTCTGACCATCGCCGAATGCCTCGCTGACTTCGCGAACCTCCGACCGCTGCAGGTGGCGGATCTCGGTTGCGAATCTCTCCAATGAGGCACCCAGGAGCGC
>JABDOU010000228.1 GCA_013043085.1 Acidimicrobiia bacterium | reverse complement strand
ACCTTCCAGTGCGTCGATGGGAACCAGAGCCATTTCGCTGGCTCGGCATCATGGGGGCACAGCGTGCCATGGAGGCGGCTGATTTCACCGAGTCCAGAACCAATCAATCCTCCCGGGTCGCTTCGGGACTCTGGCGAATGATCGATCTGTAGAGGAGCACACGTGCAATCAATCAAATCCGATCTCGAAACACTCGAGTCCACCCGGATCGATGGCGGTATCCGGGTCGGCGCCGATACCGGTAAACCGCATACGTGGTACAGCGAACTCTTTGACCGCGACGACATCGAAGTCGGCTTATGGGGATGCACTCCGGGAGGCTGGCAGATCGACGATCGTCCTGATACCGAGGTGGTGCACGTACTCCAGGGCCGAGCGCGAATCACTGACCACGACGGTGGGTCCTATGAGGTCAGCGCGGGTGACATCTTTGTGATGCCTGCGGGCTGGTCGGGCCGATGGGACATCCTCGACGATCTCAAAAAGCTGTACGTGATCATCAATGATGGAGGTGGCAAGTGAGCCTGCAAGGACCCGAGACGGCGAAGCTCTTCGACAGGGCGATGGGCGCCATGGTCAACGGCGTCTCCAGCGGATGGAGGTATTGGGGTCGGGACGACACCATCGTGTTGGCTCGTGGGGAAGGTAGCCACGTATACGACGCAGATGGCAAGCGCTATATCGATTATCACATGGGCTTTGGGCCGGTCATTCTCGGGCACGGAGATCCTCACGTGACCGAAGCCGTCGCCCGGGCCGCAGCAGAGGGAATCACCTTTGCCTTCACTCAGGAGCGCGAGGTGGTTGCCGCCGAGAAGATCAAGGAAGCCGTTCCGTGGATCGAGCGGCTCCGCTTCACGAATACGGGCACCGAGGCCACCATGCACGCTGCTCGCCTGGCCCGTGGCTTTTCCGGCCGCGACGTTCTTGTCAAATTCGAGGGCCAATATCACGGAGCTCACGACTACGTCATGTACTCGGCGCCGGGCATGGACACCGAGATGATGGGCTCGCCATACAGGCCCATCCCCATCCCCATGAGCTCTGGTATGCCGGGGGTGATCAACGACTTGATCATCACGCTCCCCTACAACGATCTCGAAGCCGTACGGCGTACGTTTCGAAACGACGGTCACCGAATCGCCGCAATACTCGTCGAGCCAATGATGGGCAACTCGATGGGAATCATGCCGAAGGAAGGTTTCCTACAAGGTCTTCGCTCGGTCTGTGATGAGTACGGAACGGTGCTGATTTTCGACGAGGTCAAAACCGGCTTTCGCATCGCCACGGGTGGCGCGGCAGAAGTGTTCGGAGTCGTTCCTGATGTGGCCACCTTCGCCAAAGCGCTCGGGAACGGAGTACCGGTGGCCGCCATCGCAGGCCGTGGCGAGGTTCTGGAAGGTTGGGCCAAAGGCGGAATTACCCAGGCCGGGACGTATTCCGGCAACGCGATCTCGGCTGCAGCTGCAACGGCCACCGTCGAACAGCTTCTAACGGGCGAGCCCATGGCCCGACTCCAGAAGATCGGCACAGCGCTCATGGACGGCGTTCGGGGCATCATGGCCGAGGCCGGTGTTGCCGGCGCGGTTATGGGCCACCCTTCCATGTTCGGTATTTACTTCGGCGACGAGCCGCCGACCGACCTGAGGGGGACCGCGACGCACAACGAGGATCTGTATGAGGCAACCATGATGGGCATGATCCGCCGGGGCGTGCTGCCCAGCCCCGACGCTCATGAACCGTGGTTCCTGTCTGCGGCGCACGACGAGGACGATGTTGCTCAGACACTGCAAGCTTTCGGAGATTCGCTCGACGAGGCGCTCGGCTGATGCCCATTCAGGTAGATATCGCTGAGCGCAAGCACGACATTGCGGAAGCCACGTTCAGGGTCGCCGCGGAGAACGGCTTGGAAGGGGTCACGATCCGTTCCGTCGCAGCCGAAATGGGAGCGTCGACCACGGTCATCACGAACTACTTGCCGTCGCGAGCTGAGCTGCTCGTCAATGCAGTGGACCTCCTCGGCGATGAGTGGGTGATCCAGTTGGAAAAGATCCATGCTGACGGCGGCGACGACGTGATTCTGCGAGCCATGCGCGCCTCTGTCGGGTGGGATGACGCCGAGCAGATTCGTTGCCAGTTCTGGGTCGACCTCCTCACGGCACCGGGTCGCGCCGGCCAGGTGGATGACCATTTGCGAAAAACCGCACAGCGAGTGCGATCAATCGTCGAAGACATGCTCGTTGACATCGGGCATCGTGAACCAGGGGTGACGGCCGACCTGTTGTTCCTGTTCGCCCAAGGGGTATTCGTGTCGATTGTCGAAGATCCCGGCTCCTGGCCGCCTGAGCGAGTGATCGCGGCAGCAGAGCGTCTCGTCGACCTGGTCTAACCCCGATCCGCTACGAGAATTCGCAGGTATTCAACCGATGGTGAATTCTGGCTCGGCAATGGAAGATGGATGCCGGTTGCAGGCGAATTGGGCCCCGTGCTGATCCAGCGCGATCAGGAGGAAATGAGAATCGCTACGTGGCAAGCCGCCGCTCAGCCATGCCATTGAGGATCTCCAGGACCAGTCGATTGGCGAGCAACGCCGTGACGTCGCCTACGCCGTCGTAAGGAGGAGAGACTTCCACGATGTCGGCGCCGATGACATTGACGTGGCGGGCCAGGCGACGCAAGGTGTCCATCAGCTCGCGCGGGAGCAATCCTCCCGGCTCAGGAGTTCCGGTTCCGGGCGCCATCGCGGGTTCGACGACATCGATGTCAACCGACAGGAAAGCCTTGTCGGCGCCGTCGGTTGCATACGCAACGGCTTCATCGACCACGGTACCAAGACCGCGTTCGACGATGTCGGTCATGAGGTAACTCCGCATTCCTTGTTCCGCCATCCACGCAACGGTTTCCGGCTCCGGCCAATACCCCCGCAACCCGATTTGCACGAAACGACGGCCGGCTACGTGCCCCTCCTCGATCAGCTTGCGCATCGGGGTCCCATGACTGTGTGGCATGCCGCCGATCGTTCCGGCACCGGTGTCGGCGTGGGCGTCGAAGTGGATGAGCGCAAAATCGCCGTGCACGGCGGCGAGGGCACGGCAGTTTGCGTATGTGATCGTGTGATCGCCGCCCAGGATCATCGGGATCTTTCCGGCCTGCGCGATCGTTGCGATCGCGGCACTTATGCGATCGAGGCTTTCGTCCATATAGCCCGGCGGAAGGTTCAAGTCGCCGATATCAACGACCTTCAGGACCGATAGAGAGTCGATGCCGGTCGCAAGGTGCGGGCGATATCCGTCGAAACCGAGATAGCCGACGTCACGGATCGCTTTGGGGCCAAACCGGGCGCCCGGCCGGTGGGAGGCCCCCCAATCGAACGGCGCTCCTACGATCACGACGCGGGCCTCGCCCAGGTCGTCGATGGTGGCCGCCGGCACCCCGGAAAAACTCGCCCGCGCCGCGAATGCTGCGATCTCGGACGTCCCAAAACCGTCACCCTTCATGCCGCGTCCTCTCGGGCTCGAGCTCGATCTGCGAGGATTGCGTCATGGACGTAATCTAGGCACCGCTACCTGAACGGAGGCCCATGGCGGCAATCAAGCTGGTCACCGAGATACCGGGACCGAAGAGCCTCGCGCTCGTCGCTCGGCGCGAAGCGGCGACCGGGCAGGGGGCCGCCAAGCTCACACAGCTCGCCATCGCCCGGGCTCATGGGGCAGTCGTGACCGACGTCGACGGCAATACCCTCATTGATCTGGCCGGCGGAATCGGGGTGCTTGCAACCGGCCACACCCCGGATTCGGTCGTGACGGCACTCAAGTCACAGGCCGAAGAGTTGGTCCATATGTGTGCGATCGTGGCCTCGTACGAATCCTATGTCGCGGTCGCCGAGAAGCTCAACGAGATCATGCCCGGTGATATCCCCAAAAAGACCGTATTGATGAATACCGGAGCCGAAGCGGTCGAGACTGCGGTCAAGGTCTCCCGTGCCCATACCGGGCGCCAGGGTGTCGTCGTTTTTGATGGCGCCTACCACGGCCGTACGAACATGACGATGGCAATGACCTCGAAATTCAACCTGTTCAAGCATGGATTTGGACCCTTTTCGCCCGAGATCTACCGATTTGCGTTCCCCAACGTATACCGAAGGCCGGATGCCATGACCGAGGCCGAATTCGTCGATTGGCACATAGAGAATCTCGATCACAGCTTCATGGCCATTGTCGAGCCGTCGCACGTGGCCTGCGTCGTTGTCGAACCCGTCCAGGGAGAAGGCGGCTTCATCCCGGCGCCTTCCAGATGGCTTCAAAAACTGCGGTCTCTGTGCGACGAACACGGAATCGTGCTCATCGCGGACGAGATCCAATCCGGATTCGGCAGGACCGGAAAACTGTTCGCCATCGAGCACACCGGTGTCGTTCCAGACCTCGTGACGACAGCCAAGTCATTGGCGGCAGGAATGCCGCTTTCGGCCGTCACCGGACGGGCCGACATCATCGACGCGGCCCATCCGGGTGGCCTGGGTGGGACATATTCGGGAAACCCGCTCGCCTGCGTCGCAGCGCTGGCCGCCATTGATCAAATCAATCGACCGGAGTTCCTCGACCGGGCGGCTGAGATCGGTCGACGCCTGCGCACCCGCCTTGAGAAGATTCAGTCGAATCACCCTTCTGTCGTCGGAGATGTTCGCGGTGTAGGTTCAATGTTGGCAATGGAATTGGTACAGGACCCCGACACCAAGGAACCTTCGATGGAAGCGGCGGCCGCCATCACTGCAGAGACAACTCGACGTGGCGTCATCACGATCCGTGCGGGGCTGTATTCCAACTGCGTCCGTTTTCTCCCTCCGCTGGTGATCAGCAACGCCGAGCTCGATGAGGCTCTCGACGTGGTTGAGGCTTCGGTAGCCGATCTAGTCACCGGTGCGTATACATGACCCGTCGGCTGCTGTTGACCGGATCCCCCGCTCAGCGGGGTAGAGAACACGGTTCTCCATTCCCGGACGAGATTCAGGCATACACCGAAGACCGTATCGTGCTCGTGATGCAGGGTTCGTGGTCGGGCGGTCGCAATCTGTCGCGAACCGAGGTCCTCGGAGTAGCGGACAGCCTGATCCGTCCCCACGCCGAATATGCACCGGATCTGTTCCGGGAAATGGAATCAATGGCCGATGCGGCCGGCATAAGTGTTCCGGAGGCGATCATCGTCGGAGGATTCACCGACTTCATCGATGTCGTACGTGGAGCTTTCGACGCAGCACCGGAAGATGACACCTGCACCGCAATGATCGTTCCCGCCGCGTCTTCGGCGAGCGGGAACCCTCTCTATGCCCAAACCTGGGATATGCACGACAGTGCAACCCAACATGTGGTGCTCTTTGAGATCGAAGACATCGAACATCCACGGGCCTTTGTTTTCACGACGCTCGGATGTGCGGGTCAGATGGGGATGAACGAAGCCGGCATCACTGTCGGGATCAACAACCTGACCGCCGCACAGGGCCAAATTGGCGTGACCTGGCCATTTGTCGTGCGCAAGGCGCTCCAGCAGACAACGGTCGATCACGCAGTCAAGACGATCACCGAGAGTCCCGTCGCGGGCGCTCACAACTACATGGTGATGGGTCCAAACGGAACCGGTGTGAACATCGAGGTCATGCCACAGGCGTTTCACGTGACAGAGGTGGTTGAGCGCGCCTACGTTCACACCAACCATTGCCTGTACGGCGAAACCGAGGCATTCCAGGCCGGCAAAGCTCCTCAACTCATGGAGAGCTCCCGGAGCCGCAAACAACGGGCGGAGGCCATGTTGAGCGAAGGACCAATCGACGCCGAGCGTCTGATGGAAATCACCCGCGACAACCAGGCCGTATGCCAGGTCTCCCGACCCCCGTATCACATCGAGAGCTGCGGGGCTGCCGTCATGAGTCCGGCCACTGGCGACTTCTGGGCGGTGGCAGGACGTCCCGACCAGAACCAGTACGAACACTTTTCGTTCGGCCGGGCATGACGGAACTCTCCTACGTGAACCTCACCGAGGAGCTTGCGCCGTTGTGCGCCGAACTCGAGCTTGCGACGTTTACGCATGCCGACCCAAACGATCTTTTGCAGGAAGAGGACATGCTGGCGTATGCGAGGACATTCCCCGAGGGATTCTTCGTGGTGCTCGACGGAGACCGCGTCGTCGGCCAGGGGGGCGGGATATATCTGGATTTCGACTTCACCAAACCCCAGCACACGATCGCCGAAATCACCGGTGAACATCAATGTGCAAACCATGACCCGCTAGGAGACTGGTACTACGGAACCGACATTCTCGTTCACCCCGACTACCGCCGTCGTGGCATCGGGCGACGCCTGTACGAACTTCGCAAGGAGTTGGTACGCAAGGACGGAAAGAAGGGCATCATCGCGGGCGGCTACCTTCCGGGGTATGCCGAGCACAAACACGAGATGACGGCCGCCGAATACTGCGATCGCGTGGTCGCAGGTGAGCTCTACGACCAGACTCTCACGTTTCAACTCGAGAACGGATTCGAGGTTCGGGGGGTGCTCGAGCACTACATCGACGACGACGCCACCGATGGGTGGGCCTCTCTCATCGTGTGGCGCAACCCCGAAGTCCCGGAGGACTAGCGCTCTCCTCGGTCAAGTCGGCTAACTTCCAGCCCATGGTTGTCACAGAAGCGAGAAAGTTCATTCGGGCGGACGGACCTGACAAAGTCACCGGGTCCGGAAGATACGTCGCCGACATCAGTCTCACCGGGATGGCTGTCGCCAAGTTCAAATATGCGGGGATCGCCCACGCCCGGATCACCCGGCTGGATGTCGCAAAAGCTCGGGCGATCCCCGGTGTCTTCGCCGTCCTCACCCAGGATGATGTGCCCAATGTGCGATTCGGGGCGATCCCCGACCGAACCCTTTTCGCATCAGATGTAGTTCGATTCGAAGGTGAGGTCGTAGCAGCCGTTGCGGCCATTGATACGCGGACAGCGTCGGAGGCTCTCGACGCAATCGAAGTCGAGTACGAGCCGTTGCCCATCGTGGACGATCTCGAGCTTGCCCTCGACGACGAGTCACCATTGGTCCATTCCGGCTGGTCGGAGTACGACGCCGATCACGTCGAGCGAAATCGCAACGTCGCCTCGTTCTCATCGATCGCACGCGGCGACGTCGTGGCGGGGTTCGACGAAGCAGACGTCGTGATAACGAGCGCCTTTGAGGCTGATGCATCGCATGCCGTTCCCATTGAGCCCCGTGGCATTCTGGCGCAATGGGAGGGCGAGAACGTCACCATCTGGTCGGCCACGCAGGTGCCATTTCAAGCCCGTGCCGGTGTTTGCGAAACCCTGGGTCTTGCCACAAACAAGGTGAGGGTGATCGTTCCTCATCTCGGTGGAGGTTTCGGCGGCAAATGCGGGTTCCATTTCGAGGCACACGTGGCGGCACTCGCCCGGGCAGCTGGACGCCCGGTGAAGCTGGTCTTCACGCGCGAAGAGGAGTTCGTCGCTCCGGATCGAAGGCGCGAAGGCATGACCATCGAGGTAACGACCGGGTTACGTAAGGACGGAACGCTGGTTGCCCGCCGCGGTCGCCTCCTCTTGGACAACGGCGCGTATACCGCCGATGCAGACTTCTTCCCGCAACTGGCTGCGATGCATCTCGCCGGACCGTACAAAGTCCCCAACGTCCTAATCGAGGCCTCTTTGATCTATACGAATCGCCAACCCTCGGGATCCGTCCGGGCTCCGACTGCTCCCCAGGCGTGCTGGGCTCTCGAATCTCACACAGATGAGCTGGCGGCTGCGGTCGGCATGGATCCGGTCGACTTCCGTCGTCTCAACGCCATCGACTCGGGGGCGGTTGGAGTCGTAGGCCAAACGTACGGCGAAATTGGACTACAGGCGTGTATCGAGGCCGCAGTGGATACGATCGGGTATGGGTCCGTGGTCGCAAACGATGAAGCGATAGGCGTTGCAATCGGATGGTGGCCTAGTTTCCCGGGGCCTTCGGGCATCTATATCAAGATCGACGACGACGGAGCCGGACAAATCATCACCGGCGCCCAGGAGTGTGGAACGGGAGCGGTTATGACACTTCCCGGTCTGGTCGCCGGTGAGCTCGGAATGCGTCCTGAAGACTTCGATCTCGTGTATCAGGATACGAGTGCTGCTCCCTATGACGTCGGTGCCACCGGAAGTCAAACACTGTTGAATAATGGACGAGCCGCTCTTTCGGGGGCGCGGGAGCTTGGCCGACAACTCAAAGAGCTTGCGGCCGAGCACCTCGAAGCTTCGGCCGAGGACATCATCCTGGCAAACGGTGAGGCTTCGGTTGCCGGTTCACCAACGTCATCGGTCAGCATCGTCCAATTGGCCGCAATCGCGGCAGACAACAATCTGCTTCTCGCCCACGGGTCGAGCGAGGTCCTCGAAGATCCGCCGCTTGTCGGCTCGACGTGTGTCGGCGATCAAGGAGTAGCTGCCTGGTCCGCTCCTCAATTCTCGTGTCATGCAGTTCGAGTCCGGCTTGACCGCGAGACCGGGGTGGTGCGGGTCCTGGAAGTCAGCGCCGCTCACGACTCTGGCACGATTATCAATCACGTTGGGGCAGTCGGTCAGGTCGAAGGTGGTGTCCTGATGGGTATCGGCCAGGCGTTAACGGAGGGCACCCGCTACGACGAAGGAAGTAAGCAGCTCAATCCGGGACTGTTGGAGTACAAGCTGCAGACAATTGCCGACGCTCCCTCGATCACTACCCAGTTCGTCGAGATCAACACTCCAGACGCCGGACCGCACGGCGCCAAAGGTCTCGCCGAGGCTCCCAATGTTGCGACCGCGGGGGCAATCGCCAATGCAGTCGCGAAGCTCGTTGGACAACCGCTCAGGCAGCTACCTATGACCGCCGAGCGGATCTGGGAGGCGGTGTGAGTTTCGTCAGAGCGGCCACTGTCGAATCAGCACTCGAGGCAATGGCCGCAGGAGCGCGTCCCATCGCGGGCGGCAGTGACCTAGTCGTGGCTGCTCGTCAGGGAAAACACCCTTTACCGCAATCGATCGTTGCGATAGACGACATTCCTGGTCTGTCCGGTATCCAATCCGGAACCGACGACGTCCGCATCGGCTCTGTAGTCCGTCACGCCGAACTCGAGACCGACCCGCTCATAGTCGCCGACTACACGGCGCTTGCCGATGCTGCGGCCCTTGTAGGTTCGCCTGCCACCCGAAATGTCGGAACGCTCGGTGGGAACATCATGAATGGCAGCCCCGCCATGGACACGGGGGCACCGCTCATGGTGTTGAACGCCCGAGTTGAGCTGCGGACGGTTGACCACACGCGATATCTCGATGTTTCCGAACTATGGATCG
>JABDOU010000226.1 GCA_013043085.1 Acidimicrobiia bacterium | reverse complement strand
CATCAGTCACGGTCGGCACGTCCGCCAGCGCAGCCCTGATGGCGTGGCCTGCGAGATCGTCGGGACGAGTCATGTTGAATGAGCCTCGATAGGACTTCGCAAGGGGAGTGCGTTTGCTGGCGACGATTACGGCTTCTGCCACGGTGTTCTCCTTTGTGAGAGATGACTGGCTTTCGATGACTGGCTTCGATGTAGAGGCGGTATGTGTGAGTTGTTCCGACCTGGAGCCGGCACCCGGTGCCCGTCTACCATGTCAACCCCGTACAACGCGTGGTCTTCCCGAGATCAGCTCAGGGAGGCGCTCGCAAAGAGTACGTGGAATGGTACGCAATAGATCACGATGGATCCGAACGCCGTGAGATCGTCAGGTATGTCGTAGTTCTGATTGCCGATGTTTCCCTTCAACGATCCCAGGTCGACATAGCCGTCGATATCGTCTCTGCCCGCCGGATCCCCGGCTGGAACGGCAAGAACGTGGAGATCCGGGCCGTTGGTCACCTCGAAATCCTCTAGGCGAAGAACCCGCGAGCCGTCAACCAGTTCATAAACGGTCGCGGTGCCAGAAGCCTGATGGAAGTCATCTGCCCCTGCAAACACTCCGCTTGACAGAACCGTGGGCTCCTCGTCGGGCATGGGGTCGGTTGATACAACATCCGGTTCGTCCGCTGCCTCCGACATCTCTCGTTCGACGTCGCGTTGGTCCATACCGTCCGGAATGGCGGCTGCAGCCGACATCGGGAAGGCTTCATCGACCTCCGAATCCAGAAAAAGTGGAGATCCAAGCCACCAGGCGACCCCGGCTGCCGGAACAGCGAGTATTACCAATGCCCATCTGAACCAACTCTTCTGCCACAACGCTCTCATGGGGCCTCCTGCTCGAGCTTTACACGAATCGTGTGCTTTTTCGATTATCGCGCACGTCTTTCCAACGCATGCCGATATCTGGAAAGTTCCGGATCTACGACATTTTCTGATATCGGTCTTGGCCTGGTTTCGGGTCACTAATCTTGCGCCCGTCGACTCGATCGACAGGCCGAACTGAAGTTCCGGTGACAGCACCGGCGGCTCGGCCCGCATGACTGAAAGGCGTAACGCTTTGAATCTGTTCGTAGGAAACCTGTCGTACTCAACCCAGAATTCGGACCTTGAGCGACTTTTCAATGATCACGGCACCGTGACTTCGGCTGCCATCATCAATGACCGGGAGACAGGACGGTCCCGGGGCTTCGGGTTCGTGGAAATGTCGACTCCCGAAGAAGGCCGGGCGGCGATTGAGGCGCTTGACGGCCAGGATTTCGAAGGCCGCCGCCTAACCGTCAACGAGGCGCGACCGCGTAGATAACGACTCATCGATCTGGAGAAAGGCACTGGCCGCAAGGCCGGTGCCTTTCTCGTTTTACGTGGATCACGAGCCTGGCTTGGTTTCTTGCGACACGAAGACGAGCTGCGCGTGCGAGAACGGTAGGAGCCAGCCAGCCCGACCCGTGAGCATGCTCACGGGCTGTGATTTACCTCAAGTTCTCTTGCAGTCGTGCCGATAGCGGGTGTAGGTTCATATTCGATCAGCCGTGTGTGAGTGGTGTAAGCAACGGTTGGGCGGGGACATCCCTCGGATGCGCATGGCGGCATACAGAGGCGATAAACATGACTGCAGCTCCACAGTATTCCGTCCCATCGGATGATTCTCTTCCTTTGCACGACCTCGGCGCCAGTCAGGCTGAGCTCGAAAAGGCTGTAAAGGCAGTACACACCGGCTTGGCGGGCCAAGGCGCTCGCCGCGGCCGCATCTGGGCTCTGGGTGTGCTCGATTCCGTCGGATCCCTCACAGGAGCCTTTGAGCGACACGCCGCGATGTCCGAGAGCGCCCTAGAGAATCTCCTGGAGATCGCCCCTCAACTCGGCCATGTCGCTGTCCAGCTCGAAGACGAGCACGAGAAAATCATCATCACGCTCGAAGAGTGCCTTTGCCGTCTTCGTCGTGAGCCATCTGCACCTGAAACCGAGTGGGTCAATGAGTTGAGGGTGCAGCTCATCGAGGCACTACATGCGCTCGCCAACCATCGTGAGCGCGAAGAGTGTTTCGTCTACGACACCTTTGAATCCGAAACCGGCGGCGGCGACTGAAACCGTAGGCTGCCTCGATGCACTGGGCGACAGCAGACCTTCTCGACAACCACCCCGAAACCGCCGTGTTCGATCACGGCTTGCGCAGCTATGGCGGCATGCCTGACCTCGTCGGCCGGGCAACACTGATACAGGCACCGGCAGACAACACGCATGTCCGATCCACGCTGGAACGCCCCGGTGAAGGTCGGGTGTTGGTTGTTGAGGGAGAAGGAGTCATGTCGTGCGCGCTTGTGGGTGATCGGCTCGCCCAACTCGCGATCGACAACGGCTGGGCAGGAATCCTGATCAATGGATGCATTCGGGATTCGGGCGTCATTGCCTCGATGCCCATCGGGATTTGGGCGCTTGGTACCAATCCACGGCGTAGTTCCAAGCAGAACCGGGGAGGACCGGTTCCCGAAGCCTCGTTTCTGGGCGTTGTCATTCAGGAGGGCGATTGGATCTACGCAGACGCAGACGGAATCCTCGTCGCCCGCCACGCACTGCACGCTGCGTAGATTCAAACGATCGTTAGCGTGTGGTTCCCGTGAGTGCTTTTCGTCGATGGACTGCTGTGATTGTTCTCACGTGCATGGTGGCCGGTGCTTGTTCCGGAACGAGTCCAGATCCCACGTCACAAAACTCGTCGTCCAACTCCTCTGTCCTCGTTGAGTCGAGCGAATCCTCAACCACCCCGCCGACGCCTTCGATTCCGTCGACGACGTCGTCGAACCCCACAAGCACCACGCTGCGTTCAACCGGACCGATTGACTGTGACAGCGAACCGGGGGTTTGGCATGATGGGGTTGCCAATGGCAGACGATTCCGCGCGATGCTTCCCTCCGGCGCCGGAAATCATCCGGTAATCCTCGAATTCCATGGCTTCGCCGGCACTGCGGCTGAGCAAAGTGACGTCAGTGG
>JABDOU010000124.1 GCA_013043085.1 Acidimicrobiia bacterium | reverse complement strand
CGTTCCATGGGTGCCCACCGGAGGAAATAGAGGGTATTACCAAATATCTGATGGAGCACCACGGCCTCGATGTAGTGGTCAAGCTCAACCCAACGTTGCTCGGTTTCGGCAACGTCGTCGACATCCTTCAGAAACAGCTGGGCTACGAGCACATTCGCCTCAGCCGCGACTCGTTTGTCGACGATCTCCAGTTCCCTAGAGCTATCGAGCTGATCCAGGAACTGCGCGACTTCGCCAAGGAGCGCGACCGCACGTTCGGCATCAAGCTCACCAACACGCTCGTGGTCCAGAACGACAAGGGCTTCTTGCCAGACGATCCCATGTACCTGTCTGGTCCACCCCTTCATGTTCTCGCCACCGCGTTGCTCGACGAGTTGATCAATACGCTCCCGAACAACACACTCATGGTCGAGGGCCACGCAGGTGACGTGCAGGTGAGCTGGTCGGCGGGCATCACACGCGAGAACTTTGCAACGTCGATCGGAATGGGGGTGGCACCCGCCACCGTTTGTTCCGATCTGCTGCAGCCTGGCGGATACGGGCGGATCAAGCCGATGCTCAAACGCCTGACCGACAACATGAAGGAAGCCGGCGTCAATGACCTGGCGGGATGGCGCAGACACGAATGGGATCGCGCCAAAGCTGCCGGGTTCCTCGGTCCGGTCGAAGCTCATCTCCATGAGCTGACCAAAGGTGAGTTACGAGAAAAATATCACCACGAGGCCCACAAGGACGGACCCAGACAGGTCGATCACGAGCTCGAGATGTGGGGCTGTGTCGCATGCAACTTCTGCGTTACGGTGTGCCCGAACGATGCGTTCACGAAGATCCCGACGCCGGCCGGCATGGAGGTCGATGGGCGCCAGCAATACGTTGTCCTGGTCGAGCAGTGCAACGAGTGCGGAAATTGCATGGTGTTTTGCCCCGAAGAAGGCGACCCCGCCCAAATCAAGCCGAGGTTGTTTTTTGACGAGAGCCGCTTCGCCGCCCAGACCGGCCAGGCCTTCCTGCTGTCGAAGGACAACGGAGGATTTTCGATAACTGCTACCCCGCAAGCCGGGTCGGAAGTGCCAGTATTGAGGGAGCTACTGGAACAAGGAGGCAAGGCCATCACCGGCTGAACTATGCGTCTGCTCACCGTCGCCGCCGCACAGATGGGTCCGATCGCCGCCGACGAGGGCCGCGAAGCTGTTGTCGACCGCCTGCTGGCCCTCATGAACATCGCATCCGAGCGCGGTGCCGAACTCGTCGTGTATCCGGAACTCGCGCTGACCACCTTCTTTCCACGTTGGCACATGGAGTTGTCCGAGGCCAACCACTATTACGAAACCGAGATGCCCGGTCCTGCCACCAAAGTGCTGTTTGACGAGGCCAAGCGCCTCGGCATCGGGTTCTGCCTCGGCTACGCCTCGTTGACTGCAGAGGGTCGCCGTTTCAACGTCTACCACCTCGTCGACAAGACAGGTGAGACCGTCGGCATCTTCCACAAGGTGCACATCCCCGGTCACGACGAGTACGAGTCGTGGCGAGAATTCCAGCACGCCGAACGCCACTATTTCGAGCCGGGAGACGACTTCCCGGTGTGGCGAGCCTTCGATGGGATAGTCGGCATGGCCATCTGCAACGACCGCCGCTGGCCCGAGACGTACCGGGTGATGGGAATGCAAGGAGCCGAGCTGATCCTGATTGGCTACAACACACCCCTTCACTACGACCCTGATCCGACACAAAACGCACTGGCCGGTTTCCACAACGCTCTCGTGATGCAGTCGGGCGCCTACCAGAACGGCGCCTTCGTTGTCGGCGTTGCCAAAGGTGGAATCGAGGAAGGCGTCGATTCGCTCGCCCAGAGCATGATCGTCGCACCCTCGGGCCAGATCATCGCGCAGTGCATTACGACAGGTGACGAGGTGGCGGTCGCCACCATCGACCTCGATTTCACCAAAACCTACAAACACACCCTTTTCGATTTTGCAAAATATCGCGTGCCTGACGCGTACCGACGGATCACCGAGCAAACCGGTGTCGAATTACCCCCGGAGAAAATCTGATGACTATCGCCGATGCCCGTACCACCAGCTTCACCGTGAACGGCGCACCGGCCACGGTACGCTCCGACCATCCCACCCTCCTCGCGGCATTACGCGAAGAACTCGGCATAACGTCCACCAAGGACGGGTGTTCACCGCAAGGACAATGCGGCTGTTGCACGGTCATCATGGACGGCAAGGCCATTCAGTCCTGTCTGGTGGGCATGGAGAAAGCCGAGGGTAAAGAAATCACGACCCTCGAAGGCTTCGATCAGGACGAACGCGACCGGCTCTCGAAGGGCTTCGCGGCAACCGGAGCTCTCCAATGCGGCTTTTGCACCCCCGGCATCCTCGTCCGGACCAAGTCGCTGATCGATGCCAAGGGAAAGGATCTGGACCGGCGCACCATCGAGGGACGACTGGGCGCCCATCTTTGCCGGTGCACCGGCTATGTGCGGATCATCGAAGCCATCGAGCTCCTGGCGTCGGGTGAGCCCATCCCCGACACGCCGCTACCCAAGCGGATCGGCGACTCGGGCGTCAAATACGAAGCCGAGGAATTGGCACTGGGCGACCGCGGCTACGTGGGCGACATCACGGTTGCCGGCATGCTGCACGGCGTCGTCCGCCTGGCCGACCATGCGCGGGCAGATGTGCTCAAGATCGACACCACGGCGGCCAGAGAGATCCCGGGCGTCGTTGACATTTTCACCGCCGCCGACGTACCCGGCGACCTCCGCGTCGGGATCATCTACACGGACTGGCCGGTCTTCATACCCGAAGGCGGCCGCACTTCTTTCCTCGGTGACGTCATGGCGATCGTCGTGGCCGAAGATCACCTGACGGCCACCAGGGCGGCCGAAGCCATAGAGATCGAGTACAACGTGCTCACTCCGGTGACCGATCCTATGACCGCCATCGGCGACGCCTCCGAAAGCGCGGTTTGGGAGCTGGAAGGCAACGTGCTCTCGGTTTCCGAATACACCCGGGGCGATTTCGACAGTGCCTATGAGTCGTCGCCTCACAAGCTCCACGAAGTCTTTCAAACCCAGCGTATTGAACACGCGTTCCTCGAACCCGAATCAACACTCGCAGTCCCGAAGGAAGATGGCACGCTCCACGTGTATTCGGGGGGACAGGGCGTGTGGGATGATCGCAACCAGATTGCCGCAGTACTCGGCATACCGCAGGATCAGGTCACGGTGGAACTGGTATCCAACGGCGGGGCCTTTGGTGGCAAAGAAGACATGTCTAACCAGGCGCAAACCGCTCTCGCAGCATGGCTGCTGAAGAAGCCGGTTCGATGCACGTTCACACGCGAGCAAAGCTTCTATGTCCACGCCAAACGGCATCCGATCCGGATCGAATCGTGGGCCGCGTGTGACGCCGACGGCAAGTTGACTGCACTCAAGGCTCGCATGGTCGGAGACAGTGGACCCTACGCATCGGTCGGTATGAAGGTGCTCGAGCGGGCGGCCGGCCACGCCTCGGGGCCGTACGTTGTTCCCAATATCGACGTGCACGCGGTGGCGGCCCGCACCAACAACGCCGTAGGTGGCGCCTTCCGCGGCTTCGGTGCCAACCAGGCCCAGTTTGCGATGGAAGGCATCATGGATCGGCTCGCCGACATGGTTGGCATCGACAGCTGGGAGATGCGAAGCCGTAACGCAGTCGAACCGGGCGTCGTGTGGGGTCCCGGCCAGATCATGGACGAGGGCAGTGCCGGCGCCCGGCTTTGTCTCGACACCATCAAGCCCTTCTTCGATCAGGCAACGGCCGACGGCAAGGCGGTGGGTCTCGGCTTGGGACTCAAGAACAGCGGGCTCGGCAACGGGTTCCTGGAAATCGCGAAGGCAGTTGTTCGCTTCAACGATGACGACACGGTCGAAGTTCGCCATTGCTGGACCGAAATGGGCCAGGGCGTCCATACGGTTGTCCTGCAGGTTGCGGCCGAAGAACTCGACATCTCACCTGAGCGGATTTCGGTGATCGTCGACACAACGCGCGAGCTGGGCGCCGGACAAACGACCGGTTCTCGCGGCACCCTTATGGGCGCCGGATCGGTGCAGGCCGCATGCCAGGCCGCCAATGCCGACGGTCGCAAGGTCGGTGTTGACTATGAAGGTGAATACCGGGTGGACTGGACCAACAAGCTTGGCGACGATGTCGAAAACCCCATCCTCCATTCGACATTCGGCTATGCCGCGCAGATGGTTATCGCAGACAAGACGACAGGCGACATCGAAAAACTGGTGGCCGTCCATGATGTCGGAAGGGCGGTCAATCCGGCGCTGTGCGCGGGCCAGGTCGAAGGCGCCGCCCACATGGGCCTTGGTTATGCACTGACCGAAGACTTTCCCTACGACGAAGAGGGAAGGCCCACCAACATGACCCTGCGCAGCCTCGGCATTCTCAGGCCGAAGGACATGCCGGAGATCGAGACAATTCTGGTCGAGGCGCCGCAACCTCGCGCTCCGTATGGCATCAAGGGTGTCGGTGAAATCGGTCTCGTGCCGACTGCGGGAGCAGTGGCAAGGGCGCTCCATCAGTCCGACGGCGTTTACCGCACCAGGCTGCCGATGAACAAGCATCACCCAACGGCGGCGGCGAATGGTGGCTGAGAACACCACGCCGGGGCTGGTCTGCGGACATCACCACCTGTATTCGGTGTTGGCCAGGGGCATGCCTCCCCCGCCGATGGTGCCGACGACATTCCAGAGCATCCTCGAACAAATCTGGTGGCGGCTCGATTCGGCCCTCGATCTCGAGATGCTGGAGTGGTCGGCCAGGTTGGGAGCGCTCGAAGCTCTCGAATCCGGGACGACAGCGATCGTGGATCACCACGAGAGTCCGAACGCGATCGAAGGCAGCCTCGACGTGATTGCACGAGCCTGCGCGGACGTGGGCGTTCGTGTGCTCACCGCATACGGAGTCACCGATCGCAATGGGCCTGAAGGGGCCAAGCAGGGTCTCG
>JABDOU010000097.1 GCA_013043085.1 Acidimicrobiia bacterium | reverse complement strand
GACATTGAGGACGTGGAAGCCGAGGTATCCCGGGCCGTGATTACCCCGAGCGGGCGATTGAATGTGACCTGCATTGCGCCGAATCCAGGCCCTGATGGAATTGAGGAGCCCGACTAGGAGCGCTACTCTCGTCGCACGATAGGGAGGAATCATGACCGACCTGGAACAGCTGTACCAGCGCAACACGTCGTTTGCGGAAACCTTTACCGCAGGCGATCTTCCGATCAAACCCAACCTGTCGACGCTGGTTCTCACCTGCGTGGACGCCAGGGTGGATCCAGCCAAGTACGCAGGACTCGAGCTGGGGGATGCCCTTGTACTGCGGAACGTTGGTGCGCGGGTGACCGATGCCGTGGCACTCGAGGTTTCCATGCTGTGGGCCCTGATGGAAATGGCCAGCGGCGCATCTCCCAAGATGGAGCTTGTGATCGTTCAGCACACGAAGTGCGGAATGGCGAGGTTCGCCGTTCCGGAAGTTGCTACGCAGATCACGGAGAGGTTTGGCACCGAGGAAGTTGTGGATACCTACGCGATTGTCGATCTCGAGGAGTCTCTCGCAACTGACGTTGCTCGGCTGCGATCGAATTCGATCGTTCCCCGCGAACTGAAGGTATCCGGCCACATCTACGACATAGAAACGGGCCGACTCCAACAAGTCATTGAAACGACAAGACTGACCCAGGGGTAGCGGCGGGCTTCGGGGTAGCGGCGGGCTTCGCGTTTGTGAGCTGAACGCGAAGGCGGCTATCGGTGAGGGGTCGATTCCGATAGCCGCCTTGGACGTCTGGATTGTCGGGAACAGCTAGTTGCGGACCCGTTCGACTGTCTTGTATTGGAACGAGCCGAACCCGCCCCAGCTCTCGTCGTCCGGATCGTCGTCGAATCCCATGGCTCCGATCTTTCCCGAAACCTTGCCGCCGTAGTAGTCGGTTCCTTTGTTCCAGTCGGAGTACTTGAAGTCCTTGCTTTGGGACGTGTACGACCATTCGTACTTGTACCAATCACCACCTGAAATCGTGAGATCGATGGGGGGCGTCCCGAGAACATCCGCGAGTGGCTCATCGCCACCGCCACCGCCACCGTGTCCACCCCTGACCACCAGATTGCCCGTCACCTTGGCAATCTTCTTCTTCACGTCCACGCTGACGTTTGTCGTGAGCTTTCCGTCGTTGTCGTACCCATCGAGAAAGCGAATTCCTTTATGGTCGCATACGGGAAACTCTTCGTCGACTTCTTCTTCGATGAGTGCGGGAACCTCGCGAGCCAGCTCATCCTTGATGGCGTCGACGACAATGTCGGCGTCGATCGTTTTGGCACCTGAGTCGATGATGTCGTCTACCGCAATCTCAGCGGCGACCTCGGCGATTTTGTCCGCATCGTCAACCACCACTTCACCGCCCTCTCCGTGTCCGCCCCAGGGCACCTCGCCTTCTTCGCACTCCCAGTCGATGACGTTCCCGTAGAAATGGGTACCCCACTGGCTGATCCAGATTCCGAGGTAGCCCACGTGCGTATTCCCCGGTAGCCCGAGCCGATCCTCGAGGTCGTATTCGACCCAGCTGGTAGATACGTTGTAGCCGGTGCCGCTGGTTCGGGTCACGCTGGCGCCCGCGGCCGGGCTGATCAGGAGCGAAGCCAGAATTGCAACAGTTGTAACAGCCGCAGTGGTTCTCTTCGCTGATGGCGTTCTCACATGGATTCCTTTCTTGGCGTGAGAGGTGCCGTTGTTCTCAACGACACTGTACGATCGTTCAGCTTTTGGACGCCACTCTATTGCATCAGGTTCCCAGGAATGAAGCGATTCCGGGGGTACTGATCGAAACTTAACGAACGGTCAGTAACGTCCTAGACGTGAGTGTGGAGGTCACACGCGTAAGGACACAAAGGAGTCCCATGGTTGATTCGATATATTCTCGTCGACAGTTTCTCGGAAGATCCGCAGCTGCGGGCGCCGGCCTGTTCGCGATGCAAATCGCAGGAGCCGGGACGGCCGTGGCCGTCGGCAACGGCGTCGGGGCGAAGAGTATTCATCCCCTGACCAAGAGCCATGATCCGGACGTCCTGTTGAGATGGATCCAGGCCGTGTACGACTCTGTGAAGCTCGAACGGCTTACTCCACCCAACGCCGCTCGAATTTACGCCTACTTCGGAGTCGCTGCGTATGAGGCAGTTGTCGGTGGAATGCCTCCGTACCGGTCCCTTGGGCTGCAACTCAACGATCTGCCGAAGCTGCCATCTCGTTCTCAAAACTTGCGGTACGACTGGCCCACGGCCGCCAATGCCGCGATGGCGGCAGTCGCGCCGGTTTTGTTCGCCGGACGCACCGCTTCTCTCGCGAAAATGAGAGATCTCGAATCGGTTGTCCAGTCGGAACGAAATGCTGCCGTGAAAGATGGATCAACGATCGATCGCTCGGTTGGCCATGGTCGCTCGGTTGGCAAGATCATTGCCGAGTGGATCCAGCGCGATGGTTGGACTCACATCCAGGGTCTCCCTGCCTACGTTGCTCCGATGGGCGAGGGACTGTGGGAACGGACGCCTCCCAACTTCGGCCTTGCCCTCGAGCCATATTGGGAGAAGGTGCGGCCATTTGCCCTCGTACCCGTCACTGCATGTGCGCCTCCGCCTCCCATTGCCTTCTCAACAGATCCGGGCTCAGCGTTCTACGCCCAGGCCATGGCCACGTATACAACTGTGAAAGAGCGAACCGACTCGGACGCTGAGACGGCGTTGTTCTGGCGAGACAACCCGGATGGTACGACCGGGCTGCCTTCGGGGCACTGGGCTCTGATCGCTTCGATCCTCATCCGGCAGGAGGGATACGATCTGGCTCGCGCCGCAGAGCTGATGGTTATGCACGGCATTGCCGTCGCTGATGGGTTCACGTCGTGTTGGACGGAGAAATACCGGACCAACCTCGTGCGTCCTGTGACCTACATCAAGAAACACATCGATCCAGACTGGAACTCTCCAGTGAACTCGCCTGCCTTTCCCGAATACACGTCGGGCCATTCGGTTGGCTCGGGTGCGGCCGCCGCCGTCCTCACCTCACTCGTTGGTGCGGTTTCATTCACTGACGACACGGGGATCGGCAACGGGTTTGCGCCCCGTCCCTACAGCAGCATCTGGGATGCCGCGAATGAAGCAGCGATATCTCGCCTATTCGGTGGAATTCATTATCCGATGGGCATCACGGCCGGCATCGACCAGGGAGTTTGTGTGGCGCAAGCAGTCATGCAACGAATCAAAACCCGCAAGTAACGGCGACCACAACAGTGGCCGTAGCTTCCGCGGCGTCTAGTCCATTGCCGTGGCGGATTGGGGATTGCGGCGCAGCCCCTGCGTCCGAAAAAAGTCGATTGTCAGGAACGGAACAATATTGAGGACGAGAATCGCCACCCAGTCGATCAGATCGATGGGCACCGTATCGAACAGCTGATTGCCGATCGGGAGATAGACGACACCGAGTTGTAGCAGTAGTGACAGCGTGATGGCGATCAGGAGCAGCCGGTTGTCGAAGAAGCCTCTTTGCCAGACCGACGTTCCCTGCGCACGGACATTGAAAACGTGCAGCATCTGCACTCCGACGAGCGTGCTGAAGCCGATCGTTCGAACATGTTCCCACGGCAGGTCGCGCACGAGGTGTCCGTAAGCAAAGCCGGCCAGCGCTCCCGCGGCCAAAATGGCACTTTGCCACAGGATGCGGACCTGGTGAGCGCGCCCCAGAATGTCGCGGCGCTGGTCGGGACGGCGATCCATGAGTCCCGGCACCGGCGGATCCATACCTAACGCGATTGCAGGCAACCCGTCGGTCACGAGGTTGATCCAGAGGATCTGGACGGCGAGTAGCGGTTCACCGAGCCCACCGAAGAGGAGGAATCCGGCCAGCATGACCAGAACTTCGCTGGCGTTGGCGGACAACAAGAAGTAGATCACCTTTTTCAGATTTGAAAAGATGCCGCGCCCCTCTTCGATCGCGGCGACGATCGAGGCAAAGTTGTCGTCTGCCAGCACCATCGACGAGGCCTCCTTGGACACGGCAGTCCCGCTGCCCATCGAGATTCCGATGTCGGCCGCCTTCAGTGCCGGAGCATCGTTGACCCCGTCTCCGGTCATGGCCACGATGGCTCCCTGCCGTTGCCAGGCGCGAACGAGCTTCACCTTGTCAACCGGATCCACGCGGGCGTAGGCGCCGAAGTCGGCGACGACGGAAGCCAATACGTCTTCGTCGATGGAACGCAGCTCGGCTCCTCCCATCACACGTCGGCCGTCGTCGAGGAGGCCGAGCTCGTCCGCGATAGAGCGCGCGGTGACCTCGTGATCGCCCGTCACCATGACGACCCTCAACCCGGCTCGCTCGGCGGCCCGAACCGCGGGAGGAACCTCGGGACGTATTTCATCGCTCATTCCCACGATCGCCACGAGTGTCAAATCATGCTCGACGCCCTGCAAATCGACGGGCCTCGACTCAAACAATCGATACGCAAACGCGAGAGTGCGCAGTCCTGCCGCAGCAAACTCCGCTGCCTCGGCCTTCGCACGATGAACCAGCGCGTCGTCGATGGGCTCCGCTCCTGTGCGTGTTTCGACGTCGCTCGACAGATCGATGATCACCTCGGGGGCCCCCTTAACGGCGAGGAGGTACCCCTCTTCGGTGTGATGGAGTGTCGCCATACGCTTCCGACGCGAATCGAACCCGAGTTCGTCGACCCGGGGATACGAACTGCGGACCTCGTCTACGTTCAGGACAATCGGATCGACCGACCTCAACAACGCCGTCTCGGTTGGATCTCCGATGAACCTTCGGCCGGATGGTTGGCTGTCGTTGCAGAGCGCTGCGATCAACCCATAGCGGTGGATCCGGCGCTCGGACCCATGAGCCTCTTTCAGCGCAAGCGAGGCGCCCGCAAAGCCGATCTTCTGGACGCTCATCTCGTTACGGGTCAGAGTTCCCGTCTTGTCCGTGCAGATGACCGAGGCGGCCCCCAACGCCTCGACGGCCGTCAGCTTTCGGATGACGGCATTGCGCCGGGCCATTCGCTGCACACCCCTCGAAAGTGTGATCGTCGTGATCGCCGGAAGCCCTTCCGGTATGGCGGCGACGGCCAACGCCACAGCGATCAGGAACATCGACTCAACCGGATTCCCACGGACGAGGCCCAGCACGAAGATCACGATCGCAATCCCGAACGCGAGGACCGCAATGGTGCGTCCCACCCGGCCCATCTCCAGGGACAGCGGCGTGCGCGGCTCTTCCTCTGTGAGAAGGTTGGCGATCTTGCCCATCTCGGTCAACTGGCCGGTGGAGACCACGACGGCCTTGCCCCGGCCACTCGTAACCACAGCACCTGCAAAGGCGAGCGACACCCGATCACCGGTGCCACTCTCCAGCGGGGTCGGCTCAACCTGCTTCGACACCGGGAGGCTTTCACCGGTGAGTGAAGCCTCGTCGGCCTCGAGCCGCACCAATTCGATCAGGCGGACATCGGCCGGGATCCGATCACCGGCTTCCAGGCTGACCACATCACCGGGGACGAGATCAACCGCAGCAATCGTCGTGAGCTCAGCGTCCCGCCAGACACGGGCCTCCGGGGCGCTCATCTCCTTGAGTTCGGCAAGCGCGGCTTCGGCCCGCACTTCCTGGGTGTAGCCGATGATTGCATTCAGGACCACGATCGCCAGGATCACACCGGTGTCTACCCATTCGTTGAGTATCCAGCCAGAGATGAAACCCGCCACCAGTAATACCCATACCAGGACATCCTTGAATTGGGCTAGCAGAATCGACAACCGGCTCGGACCTGAATCGGTCGCGAGCTCGTTCGGTCCTGTTTGTGCCAGCCGCCGGCCCGCCTCTTGTTTCGAAAGGCCCTGGACCGGATCGACGTCTAGCCGACCGAGCACCTCTTCGACCGTCAGCGCGTGCCAGTTCGTCATGAGTCCGGTTGAACCACGCGGATGTCCGGAAGGGTCCGATATCGCTCTGCCCACTCCAGCTGGTATCCCGCACGCCGGACGTCGTTGATAACGAAACCCAGGAAATCAAGAGGGACGTCGAGTTCGGCGCGCTCCGGGTTTCGTAGCAGCGCCCACGTCCGGAGCGAAGCAATGCCACGGGCCGCCATCAGGTGGATCCCTTTAACACACCGATGCGAACCAGATCTTCGACCTCCCGGTAAGCGGCATCGATCTCTGCAGCCATCTCACCCCCGCCGAGCGATTTGCGATTTGAGTGGGGAGCGCTTCGGGCATGGGCACAACGGTACCCACCATCAGAACTGACGCTGAACCCAGGGTTCAAGGTGGCGGAAACCGCCGCCGCGAGCCCGCGGGTCGCGGGTGGTCGGATACCCAGGGTTGTAGGTGGCGGAAACCGCCGCCGCGAGCCCGCGGGTCGCAAATACCCAGGGTTGCAGATGACGGTGTCAATCGGCTCGATAGAACTCGACGACGAACGTGGCGGGCCCTGTGAGTATCACGCGATGGGGCAGTTGGGGAGGGATGGCCTGGGTGTCATCGACCGTCAACGACCGAACCGTTTCCAAATCGTCTTCAAAAGCAAACCCCAGTGAGCCTTCACGCACAACGATGTTGCCCCAGACGCCGGGGGCGACCTGATGGCCGCGTAGCAAACCTTTTGGAACCGTCTCCGACGAGAAGGCCGCCGTGGTTCGCGTCAACTCGAGGCCATCAGGCAATTCCGGCCATCTCTGCTCGGCAACGTCTCCCATTTGCCAAGCCTACGAGCGGTGGGTTCGGGTTCCGCAAGTTGCTACGTTTGTCTCGACGAGGAGTGAGATCTGGCCGATTCAAGAACGCAGGTTGCGATTGTGGGCGGAGGACCGGTTGGTCTCGGGCTTGCCGTCGAACTTGGTCAGCGAGGCGTGGCAACGACGGTCGTCGAAAAGACCCCTGAAATCCACCGCATCCCCAAGGGCCAAAACCTCACTCAGCGGACGATGGAGCACTTTCGGTCGTGGGGGATCGATGCGGCGATTCGCGCGGCCCGGGTGATGCCGCCCGCGTATCCGGCGGTGGGCGTCAACGCCTACGGCAATCTGATGAGCGAATACGCACATCCCTGGTTTCGACGCAGTGACGTCGACAGCTTCTACTTCGCGGCGAACGAACGACTGCCTCAATACGCGACCGAGGCGATTTTGAGAAAGCGCGGCGGCGCATTGGAGCATGTCGATACCCGCTTCGGACTCTCAGCCATCGGCGTCGACCAGGACGGTGATCGGGCGTATGTCACAACGAGCCGTGAAGTGATCGAAGCTGACTACGTCGTGGGTTGTGACGGCAGCCGATCGCTCGTGCGGGAGCACGCCGGGATCGGCGAGACTCGATCGGATCACGACCGGCGCATGGTCCTTCTCGTATTTCGTTCGCGCCAATTGCACGACATCCTGGATGGGAGATTCGGGCACGCGGCCTTCTTCAATGTGCTCCATCCGGAGCTCGACGGTTACTGGAGGTTTCTCGGTACGGTCGATGCCGCTGAGAATTGGTTCTTTCACGCTCCGGTTCCGCCAACGGCAACTGCCGATAACGTCGAAGCCGGAGCTCTCCTTCGCGCAGCCGTCGGCGTCGACGTGGCCATGGAGGTCGACTACATAGGCTTCTGGGATCTGCGGATAGCCATTGCCGAGACATATCAACAAGGCAGGATCTTTGTTGCAGGAGATGCGGCGCATAGTCATCCGCCGTATGGCGGCTACGGGATCAATACCGGGTTGGAAGATGCTCGCAATCTCGGCTGGAAACTGGCAGCGGTGCTCAAAGGGTGGGCACCGGCTCGCATCCTTGATTCGTATTCCGAGGAGCGCAGAGCTGTGTTTGCTTCGACAGCTCGGGATTTCATCGAGTCCTTTATTGAGAACGACCGCGTGTTCGTGGCCCACCACAATCCAGACATCAACAAAGAGGATTTCGAGAAAGCCTGGGGGACGCGGAGAGCGGGCTCAACCAGGGCAGTCAATGTTTTCGAACCTCACTATGAAGGTTCACGACTCGTTTTTGGACCGGCCGGCGGCGAGTCGAGCGCCGTTGGTTCGCATACGATGACCGCCAGGGCCGGGCATCACTTACCACCGAGCGATGAGGGTCTGTTCGACATGCTCGGATACGACTTCTGTCTCGTTACCGGAGCCGACAACGATGCCGATGCTTTTATCACTGCGGCCGACATCCTCGGGGTACCGCTGACCGTTGCTCGCGTCAGCGACAAAGCCTTGAGTGACTACCAGACTTCGATGATTTTGGTCAGACCGGATCATTACGTTGTCTGGACCGGTGACCGTGCTGCCGGTGCCGATGCCGAAGCCGTGCTGCGGCGGGCGACGGGAACCTGACTACTGACTCCGGGTCCGCCATCCGCTTGCGTAGTTCTGCCGGGCGTCGCGCGAGTACGGAGTGGGTGCCACCCGTACCCGGATCTCGGTCTGCCTGTGACGCTCGACTGTCGTCTTTGCAGTCCCACCGTTCTCTTCACCCCATATCAGAGTCAGTTCGTCGCCAACCTTGATGTCGGGGTCTACGACACCGAGTGACACGAAGGCTCGATCGTTAAACGTGTAACCGCTGAACATCGAGAACCCCACATGCTTGCCGTTCCTGGTCACATTGTCGTATGTCGCAGACGTGTAATTCGCCTGGGGCATATCGAGGTACTTGAAATTCTCGCCGTGGGGATTGAACATCGAGTTCCACACTCGGGTGACATCATCAGGGTTCCATTCGAACGTGACCTTGTGTCGCTGAGCATCCTTGTCGACCTTTTCCAGCTCTTCTCGACCGATGAAATCGTGATCGAACTTGACATAGAAGCTGTAGCCGAGTGCGTGGGGCGTGAGGTAGTAGTCCTCGACGTTTTCTGACACGAAGCTGCCGCCGATCGATCCCGAGGCCTCATAGCTGTCTTCGGTCAACCACTCCCGATACGGCTTCATCTCCTCGCCCGAATACACCGCCGGCAATGGCGACGGGATCCAACCCGATTCGAGCGTATTGGTCGAATAGGCCCGCGCACCGACCTGAGCCAGACCGTGGTTGGCACCCACACGAAGGATTTCG
>JABDOU010000095.1 GCA_013043085.1 Acidimicrobiia bacterium | reverse complement strand
CTCCTGGGAACCGGGATCGCCATGCTGCTCGTCGTCCGCCGAAAAGAAGACGAAGACGTCGAACCCCTATAGACGTTCCGTGAAGTAGCCATCGCGACGATGGATCACTGCCATGTGGCAGAGCTTGTGTGGTTCCGGCTATGCACGCCAACGAGGCGACATCCAACCTCTCGGCCTTGAACTATTCACTTGAATCATTCAAAAAGAAATCCTCGAAACCGAGCTCAACGCGTTGTCATTGTCCTCGTAGCTGTCGGGGCTGATGGTTGGAATCATCGAAGTCAAACCACATCACCCACCACCCATTCAACGCTCAAAAACTTCCGAGAGTTCCTGAGTTCAAACGTCAACTCGATTTCCTGTCGACTTGGCGGCTTTCTTCGCATCGCCGCTCGACGCGGGGGACGACGTGACACGTGTCCGATCCGGGTCAGATCAGGGCGCACGTCGCCAGGCATCACAGTTGCAGGGCCCCACGTGATTGACCGACTCGTTTACCTCGACCCTCGATCGGGTAGTACTTCTCGATCACTCAAAGGAGACTGACACTCAAACCAGACTGAAAAACTCGTGCCAAATCTGACATAGAGGCACTAAGATTTCTTCTACATTAACCACTTATGTATGCCGTGCTATCCGTCAGGAACGGCAGCAATCCGCAAGATCAACCATATACCTCGAACACAACCAATCCGGACGAGGGAACGAGAAGGAGAATACAACCATGGGACGTGCCGTAGGAATCGACCTCGGAACCACCAACAGCGTCATCGCCACAATGGACGGCGGCGACGCGTCTGTAATAGCCAATGCCGAAGGTGCTCGCACCACTCCGTCGGTTGTCGCATTCTCCAAGGGAGGCGAGGTGCTGGTCGGTGAAATCGCCAAGCGCCAGGCCATCACCAACCCGGGTAGGACCATACGATCGGTCAAACGCCATATGGGTACCGATTGGAAGATTGACATCGATGGCAAGGACTACTCGGCCCAGGAGATCTCTGCCCGCATCCTCATGAAGCTCAAAGCAGACGCGGAGGCCTACCTCGGGGAACCAGTCACCGAAGCCGTCATTACCGTGCCGGCATATTTCGGAGATGCCCAGCGTCAGGCGACCAAAGAGGCCGGACAAATTGCCGGGCTCGAAGTGCTGCGCATCATCAACGAGCCCACCGCGGCAGCGCTCGCGTACGGGCTCGACAAAGAAGCAAGCGACCAAACAATTCTCGTCTACGACCTCGGTGGAGGCACCTTCGATGTGTCGGTTCTCGAAATCGGCGATGGAGTCTTTGAAGTCAAATCAACGAGCGGCGACACCAACCTCGGTGGCGACGATTGGGACCAGGCGATCATCGATTGGCTCGTCACCGAGTTCAAGAACGAAAACGGTGTCGACCTATCCGCTGATCCGATGGCCGAGCAGCGGCTCAAGGAAGCTGCCGAAAAGGCCAAGATCGAGCTTTCGTCGCGCACCGAAACTGAAATCAACCTTCCGTTCATCACCGCCAGCGACGCGGGTCCTTTGCACTTGCTGAAAACCTTGACGAGAACCGAGTTCCAGAAGATGACCGACCATCTGGTTGAGCGCACGCGCAAGCCTTTTGAATCAGCCATCAAGGATGCAGGCATCAAGGTCTCAGAGATTGATCACGTGATCCTCGTCGGTGGTTCCATCCGCATGCCTGCCATCCAGGAGCTCGTGAAGGAACTCACCGGCAAGGAACCCCACAAGGGCATCAATCCGGACGAGGCAGTTGCCGACGGGGCGGCCCTGCAGGCCGGTGTGCTCAAAGGTGATGTCAAAGACATCTTGTTGCTCGACGTAACGCCATTGAGCCTCAGCATCGAGACGATGGGTGGCGTGGCAACGCAGATGATCGAGCGCAATACAACGATTCCGGCGAGAAAGGCCCAGATTTTCTCGACTGCTGCAGACAATCAGCCGGAGGTCGAAATCAACGTTCTTCAAGGAGAGCGGGAAATGGCGTCAGGCAACAAGAGCCTCGGTAACTTCCGGCTCACCGATTTGCCACCCGCACCACGTGGTATGCCGCAGATCGAAGTGACGTTCGACATTGATGCGAACGGGATTTTGTCTGTGTCGGCCAAGGATCTCGGAACCGGGAAGAGCCAGGCGATGACCATCACTGGCGGCACGGCGCTGAGTCAGGACGAAATAGATCGCATGATCACCGATGCCGAGGCGTATGCGGCCGAAGACGCCGAACGCAAAGCGAAGGTGGAGGCCCGTAACAACGCCGACAACATTGCCTACCAGACCGAGAAATTCCTCAAAGAGAACGAGGAATCGGTCACCGATGAGGAACGAGATGCCATCAACGTTCCGCTCACAGAGCTGAAGGCGCTACTTGGCGATGAGAACGCTGACGCCGACGATCTCAAGAAAAAGGCTGACGCCGTACTCGAAGCCTCGCAAGCAGTCGGCACGCGAATCTACTCAGAAGCAGCCGCGGCAGCCGATTCTGATGCTGCATCATCCGACGCCTCTGACGACGATAACGACGACAACGTCGTCGATGCGGAAATCATTGACGAGGACGAATAATGGCCGATCGCCCACCATCGGAGAACGCCGCACATACGGCTGACGAGGGTGCGCTCGAGCCTGAGGTTCTCGAAGTGGTCGAGCTTGAACAAGAAGATCTCGGGCTCGAGCTTCCGGACGACCCCGAAGCGGCGATTTCGATGTTGGTCGACGAGGTGGAAGCTCTCAGGCAGGAGCGAGATAGCTACCTCGCCGATCTCCAGCGCGTCGCAGCCGACTACGACAACTTCCGCAAGCGGATCCAACGCGACAAGACCGAGCTCATCGCCCAGGCGACGAGGCGCGTGGTCGAATCGATGTTGCCGACACTCGATGCTTTTGATGCGGCCGCAACGCATCAGCCACAGACCGAGGGCGAAGAACAGCTCCTCGCCGGGCTGCTGAGCACCAGACAGCAGCTGATGGAGGTGCTTTCACGCGAGGGTCTCGAACCGGTAGACGCGGTTGGCGAGGCCTTCGATCCGAATTTGCATGAGGCGATCTCGGTTGCCGGCGAGGGTGACCACCAGATCGTCCATTCGGAGATCCGTAAGGGTTACAAGTTGGGTGATCGAGTCCTACGACCGGCGCTCGTTGCCTTGAGCGCCGAAGTGTCCCGGGAGTAGCCATGGAGCGCGAATGGCTCGAGACGGACTATTACAAAATCCTCGGTGTGCCAAAGTCGGCGACGCAGAAGGAAATCAAGAAGGCCTACCGAAAGCTTGCTCAGGAACAACATCCTGACTCCAACCCGGGCGATGCCGGCGCCGAGGACCGGTTCAAGGACCTCTCAGCCGCCTACGCCGTGCTCTCCGACCCTGAAAAGCGCAAGCAATATGACGATGCGCGAGAAATGTTCCGGACGGGGGGATTCGCGCAAGGCGGTGGCGGATTCGGACAGGATCAGGGATTCGGCGGAAGAGGACAATCGTTCCGGGTCGAAGACCTCAACGACATCTTTTCGGGATTCGGCGACTCGTTCGGAGGTAGAGCAACGACCACGAGAGCCCAGCGGACCGGCGAACCGGGGGCTGACGTCTATGCCGATCTCAACCTGGCTTTCAACGAAGCAATCGAGGGCACAACGGCCACCCTTGGCGTCGATGGAGACTTCTCGTGCCGCAGATGCAATGGAAGTGGAGCAGAGCCGGGTACCAGGGTTACCACCTGTCCGATCTGTGGAGGTTCGGGAGTGCAGGCAGTCAGCCAGGGTGTGTTTGCCATGACCCGCCCATGCGATCATTGTCGGGGAACCGGACGCCAGGTGGAGCAGAGCTGTTCCACATGCGGGGGACGCGGAACCGAGCGTAGAAACAGACAAATCAAGGTGCGAATACCGGCGGGAATCAAAGATAGGGCAACCGTCAAGATCCCCGGCAAGGGATCGCCTGGCCGACTCGGGGGCCCGCCGGGAGACCTCATCGTGCGTGTGCATGTAGGTAAGCATCCCGTTTTCGGGCGTAAGGGCGACAACCTGACGATCACGGTTCCGGTGACGTTTGGAGAAGCTGTACGGGGTGCCGAGATCACGGTTCCAACCATCGGTGGTTCGGTGAAGCTCAAGGTCCCGCCTGGCACGGACTCGGGTAAGACGTTCCGCATCAAAGGCAAGGGTGTGCCGAAGAAGAAGGGCGGTCGCGGAGACCTGCTTGCAACCATTCAGGTTCACGTGCCGAATGATTTATCCGAAGAAGGCAAGGCACTCCTCGACGACCTCAGCGAGTTCGACCCGGCCAACGTTCGGGCCCACCTGGGAGTGTGAATATGAGCAATGAAGCTGTGTACATCATCTCGGTTGCGGCCGAGCTAGCCGGCATCCACCCTCAGACGTTGCGAATCTACGAGCGCAAAGGTCTCATCGAGCCGTACCGGACTCCAGGCGGCACCCGCCGGTATTCCGAACGCGACATCAACCGGCTACGAGCGATTCAAGAGCTGACCGCAGTCGGCGTCAACCTCGAAGGCGTACGGCGCATCATGGAGCTGGAGAAAGCGGTCGATCAACTGCAGGGTCACCTCGACGCCGTCAAATCCGAGCTCGCTCAGGTCCGCTCGGAGACCGAGGACCGGTTGCGAACCCTCCTCCCCGACATCGTTCGCCCGCGACTGAGCGATCTGCTCGACGAATAGGGACGAAGAGGTTCGGAGAGCGGTCGAATAGGGTTTCCGTCATCACAGAGACGGAGGTTCAGTGGAGATTTCCGGCAAAGTCGCATTTGTCACGGCGGCGGGCAGCGGAATCGGCGAGGCAATCAGTCGATCTCTGGCCGGAGAGGGCGCCCGGGTCGCAGTTGCGGATCTCGATTCGGACGCTGCGCATCGGGTCGCACACGAGATCGAAGGCAAGGCCCTGACCGTAGACGTGGCTGATCAAGCAGCTCTAATAGCTGCGCTCGACGCGACCTCAGAGCTGCTTGGTCCGATCGACATCCTGGTCAACAATGCAGGGGTGGCGATTGGCGGGGGCGTCGAGGTTCCCGACAGCGACTGGGATCGTGCCTGGCAGATCAACTTCATGTCACAGGTGACGGCCACCAGACACATACTTCCAACGATGATTGCACGAGGCGGGGGCTACCTCGTCCATACCGCTTCCGCCGCCGGCCTCCTGACAAATCTGGGAGCTGCACCGTATGCCGTGACCAAACACGCGGTGGTAGCACTCGCTGAATGGCTCTCGATCACGCACGCGCATCAGGGCATCAGGGTTTCCTGCCTCTGTCCTCAGTTCGTCTCAACCAACATGCTCACCGAGTTCCTGGATTTTCCGGGCGGACGGCAACTCGTTGGTGACTCGGCCATCACTCCGGCTGAGGTCGGCAGAGCAGTCGTGGAGGGAATCGAGGAAGAGTCGTTTCTCATTTTGCCTCATCCGGAGGTGGCCGAATACTTTCGCCGCAAAGGCGACGATTATGAGCGATGGCTGGGCGGCATGAGAAAACTCCAGGCGTTCATGGACAGCGCAGCCGATTAGCGCTTAGATCCCCGGGCCCGGTCCTGGGCGCCGGCTCTAAGGTGGACTTGCAACCAAGGGAGAACAATGGGAGTAGTGGTAGTTCGATACCGACCAACATCAGACATGGCTGACATCAATGAGAGCCTGGTACGTGACGTCTTCGAAGAACTTCATCAAAAAGACCCCGGAATTATCAGGTATGCAACGCTTCGGTTGGCCGACGGCACATTCCTGCACATCGCCGACGTCGAACAGGAAGCCAATCCGCTCAACAACAGTGAGGCTTTTGCGAGATTCCAGGACGGAATCGCTGATCGATGCGAACCAGGGGAAGGACCGAGCCCGCAACCCGCCTCGATCGTCGGCTCCTATGGGCTCTTTGCCGACTAGCCCTCCTTGCCGAACAGCCCTCCTTGCCGAACAGCCCTCGTTGCCGAACAGCCCTCTTTGCCGAACAGTCCTCTTTGCCAAATAGCGCGTCAGACAGCGACCGCAGAAGCACGTTTCGTCCTGCCGGCGATTGAGCGGAGAGCCAGCACCACGAAAAACATGATGA
>JABDOU010000084.1 GCA_013043085.1 Acidimicrobiia bacterium | reverse complement strand
CGTCAGGGTGAGCCATCAGCTCTTTGGCGCTATCGAGTGTCGGAGTTGCTACCGCGGTGATCAGGTTGGGAGGACCACCGGCTCGCACGATGACCCTATTGAGAATCCGGATGTTTTCGGCGGATGTCTTCTTGGCATTGGGGTGGACGTTGAAAACCACGGCGTTGCCGGCTGACAGAATGGATATCGAATTGTTGATGATCGTGGACGTCGGATTTGTGGTCGGGGTGATGGCGCCAACGAGGCCAACCGGCGCCCACTCCGTAACGGCCATCCCATCATCGCCGGTGACTGCGACCGGCTCGAGGTCTTCCGGACCGGGAGTCTTGGTCGCCACCAGGACGTTCTTCTTGATCTTGTCTTCGTAACGGCCGAGGCCGGTCTCGGCGTGTGCCAGACGAGCCAGTGTTTCGGCCTCGGCGACCATCGAAGTTCGGATGGCGTCGACGATGTTGTGGCGAACCTTCAAGCCTTCAGTCGCGTATGCGGTCTGAGCGATCCTGGCGTGTGCCACAGCCTCGTCGATTGTTGCGAAGATTCCGTCACCGGTCTCGACCTCCGTCGCGACTTCAGCCTGTGCGGAGAGCGTTGAAGCGGGAGCGGCTCCTCGGGGAACTCCGCTCAGACGCGCCTGAACCCGCGAGATGATGTCCTGAATGTCGGTCTCGGACAGCTCCTTCACAATGTGTTACTCATTCGTGAAATGTTCCTTACCTTCCACTTCCCATGAGTCGACGATCGCCATGACGACCGCATCGCACGGCCGTTCGTGGGTGAACTCGGTTTGTCGAGCCGAACTCCCGCTCGCGTACATCACGACCTCGCCGACGCCTGCACCGACTGCGTCGGCCGCCACGATGTAGGTGCCGGTTTCTTTGTTGTCTGTGTTGAGCTGGGAGAGAAGCAGGAACTTCAATCCCTCCAGACGCGGCTCTTTACGGCTGGCGACCACCGTTCCGGTGACTCGCGCTAACTGCATGACTGTTCCTATCTATTGGCTCGGTGTTGCGGGAACTACTTCTTGTCGTCGCCGCCTCCCAGTGGCAGGACTGCATCAATGCTCTCGTGCGGACGGGCGATAACGTGATGGGCAACGACCTCGCCTACGCGTTCTGCGCCCCGTACCCCGGCATCTACCGCGGCCTTAACGGCAGCAACATCACCGCGGATCACCGCAGTTACGTAGCCGCCGCCAGTTTCTTCATATGAAACCAGCTCGACTTTGGCTGCCTTCACCATGGCGTCGGCGGCTTCGACCATCGCCGGAAAACTCCGGGCTTCAATCATTCCCAAGGCATCTGCCATGTCGGGTGCTCCTTTATCTCGGATCTATTTCTGAACTCGGCCTTTGATTCCTTCGAGGGCGGAGACCGCCGCTTGCCATCCCACGTCGATGTCGGCTTCCTCGCCGCCCAGATACACGCGCCCAACAGCTCCGAATGCCCGGACCTCGAGGACGTTGATGTTTGCGGCCTTTTCGGCTTCGTTGGCCGCGAGCGCGGCGTACGCGGCCGGCACGCACTCGAGCACATAAAGAGTTTGGCCAGGAGTGATCATCTGCCCATGCCGCATCCGGTTGATGAGTTGGGCCTGGTGGTCGTCGATATTGCGGACGATCTGGCTGGACAGAATCTCAGGTTTGAGGCGGTCGGATTCTTTGAGTTCGATCGCCTCGAGGATGGCCGCGCCGGCACCGCGGGTCTCCGCCTGGTCTGGAGAATGAATTTCGAGCAGGCCAAACACGCGCTCGACGATCTGCATTCCAGGCTTCACCTCATTCGACTTGAGCGCGACGTCGGTGAGCCGATTGATCTCGATGCCCGGAGAGATCTCCACAAACAGCGCAGCCTCGTATGCCAGCGGCAGAAACCCGGAGGCCGTGGTCCCGATGAATGCTGCGTACTGGGGCTGGAGGCTGTCGAGAAAGACAAAGGACCGCAACTCAATATTGCTCACTGGACGTACCTCCTGTAACGATGGCTATGCCGGCGGAGGCCCCGATTCGGGAGGCTCCGGCGGCGATCATTTCTTCTGCGTCTTCGCGGCTACGAACTCCGCCGGATGCCTTGATGCCCATCTTCGGACCGATGGTTTC
>JABDOU010000076.1 GCA_013043085.1 Acidimicrobiia bacterium | reverse complement strand
TGTCTCAGGGATGCACGTGCATGACAACGGTGGACCGGGACTCTGGTTCGATGTTGCAGTCCTGGACACCACGGTCGAGAAGTCGCTCATTGCCGACAACCAGTCGCCCGGCGTCCGATACGAGATCAGCTACGACGGGTTCATTCGCGACAATATCTTCCTCCGCAATGGCCTCACCGACCCCAACTACACGAACGACCCGTGGGTCTGGGGAGCTTCGATCGCCATTCGCACCAGCCAAAACGTCTGGGTCGAAGACAACTTCATCGCCGACTCCGGGGCCGGAATCATCGTCATCGACATGCCGCACCGCGACGGGGCCGAGCGGCTCAGCGTGCAACCCAACATGCGCGATCCCCAGAACCGGGAATACGCAAGCATCGAGAACCACATCTTCCGGAATACCGTCGTCTACACCGGCCGGGCCGGCGCGGCTGTCGGCGGCAGCGACCCCTCCAACCCGAGGGTGTTTCATATGAACGAATTCGACTACAACGAATACATCGGCGTCGAATTCTGGTGGGAAAACGACAGCCCTCCCTACTGGGGGCGTTCCTACACGTGGGAGGAATGGCACGCAGTCGGCAACGACCTCAACACCCAGGACCTGCTGACACAGCGACCCGCCACCCCGCCCTGGTCGAATCCTTGGTAACAGAACCTATGCGGCCGCGCCCGCCATGAGCGACTACGTGCGCCATCCCGGCGTCGACGAGTATCTCGATGCTTTGCCGCAATGGCAGAAGAGTCTGTGCCGGGACCTGCGGGACCTCATTCACGACGTTGACGGCGACATGGCCGAGACAGTCAAGCGTCGCGTGCAGCCCTACTTCGTGCTCGAGGGAAATGTGTGTGCCCTCCTCGGCACCAGGGATCATGTGAATCTGTTCCTCTACGACGGGGCCATCGTTCCCGACCCGGATGGGATCATCACCGGCGGCCACGGAAACAAGACGGCACGCATGATCTCGTTCTACGAGGGTGACGCAATTCCCGAGGCTTCCCTACACAGGATGATCACCCGGATCGTTGCTAACAACCGAGCGGGAGGTTGGCGCAAGCTGAAGGCCGCCGAGGAACAGCGACGCGGCTAGCACTCTCTAGCGACGAGCCATCTCCTGCAGACGGGCTACCCGATCGGGAATCGGCGGGTGGGTGGAAAACAGCTTGCCCATGCTGCGCATGTTGAACGCCTTCAGCGGATCCGCGATGAAGAGGGCACTGTAGGCCTCGCTGACCTGCATCGGGTGGCGGGCGGTTCCGGACTCCAGCTTGGCCAGGGCCGATGCCAACGCCATGGGATCGCCGGTTGCGCGAGCGCCCGAGGCATCGGCTTGATACTCTCGGGCACGAGAGATCGCCGAACGGATCAACATCGCGGCGATGGGGGCGAGGATCAGCGACAACAGCCCGACGATGGCCCCGAGTGGATTGTCGCGGTTGCCTCCGCGGAACAGAGACATGCGGGTCACAAATGTCAGGGCGGCTGCCATGGTTGCTGCGATGGAACCGATCAAGATATCTCGATTCTTGACGTGGGCCAGCTCGTGGGCCAGCACGCCGCGCAGTTCCTCGTGGGACATCATCTGCAGGATCCCTTTGGTTACCGCAACCGCGGCGTGACTGGGGTTGCGACCGGTGGCGAAGGCATTCGGCTGCGGCGAGTCGATGTAATAAAGAGCGGGCATCGGCATGTTTTCGGCCGAAGCGAGTTCGGCAACCATTTGCCGAACTTCGGGAAGCTCACCCTCGGGAATCGGTACGGCGCGGCTCGAACGCAGTGCCAGTTTGTCAGAAAAGAAGTAGGCGCCCATGTTCATCACAAATGCGATGCCCAGTCCGATCCACAGGCCACCGCGGCCGCCGATCGCCCCTCCCACGAGTACCAACAAGGCACCCATGAAAGCCATGAGCGCCACGGTCTTGACGTTATTTTGCACTACCTATCCCTTATGTCAATGAATGCTGAATTTTACTTCGATGCCGGGAAATAAAAGCCTGACCCCGCGAAATATAGACATCGAATGAACTAGGAACGGGAGACGGAGGGTCGGTACCGTCCCGGTATCAATATGTGAGCGGGCGGAGTAAACCAACCGGTCATTTCCTGAGTGGGCACCCAACTTCCTCCTTTTGGAGGCTGGGCTACGCCAGGAATCGCACACCAGACCCGAGACCGGTTGGAGTTCGCTCAACGCAAAGGGAAGGAGTACATCGGTACTCCTTCCCTTTGACGTTGTGGGCTCGATGTTGTGGGCTTGACGTTGTAGGGCGCGAAACGGGCTACAAGCGCTCTCCTGCTTCCACCCGTATCGCCAGCCGGTTTTCGGGTGGAGCCAACGGACATGTCCACTGTTCATCGTGTACGCACGATGGGTGGTAGGCGCCGTTGAAGTCCATGATCACTCCACTGCCCTCCCGGCCGAGATACGCACCCTTTGTTGAGTCGATCAGGTAGCGGCCGCCGCCGTAGGTTGCAGAACCGTTTGTCGCATCCCCGAATGGCACGAACAATCCGCCGCCGTAGGCGTCGAGCCAATAGGCGTTGAGCGACATCTCGATTCCTTGGCGGTCAAACCAGAGCCGACCGATGAGCACAAAATCCCCCCACGGCTCCTCCGGAAGCGCTTGCAAATGCCCGACCAGCCGCCACGACGAGTCGTAATCGAAGAATGGCAGCCCGGTGAAGCGTTCTCGTTCGGTCGCAGGAATGGGGCTCTGGGAATGGAGCGAAAACAGTTCATCTCGCTGTACTCGCCACGCCCACCAGGCGTCCTCACCGGCTCCGGCCGCTCGCCATTTTGCGTAACCGTCGGCGACATGGTGGCGAAAGTCGACGAGGTCGAGAGGCGAACCCGACACGGGATGCTCAGACATAGCTGGCCTCCGGACGAACGTCCAGCACCCGAAAGTCTCCGAGGCCTCGTGGATGGAGCAGTGTTTCGAGATCGGTCGCCTCGGATCTCGTGCGGAGGCGTTCGATCGGTTCTCCCTCTCTGGCCAATGCCAGCTCTGCGTGGCGCAACTCAGAAAGCTTGGTCCGCAATCCCTGAGCTGCCAGGAAATCATCCTGACGCATCAGTGATGCTGTCGCCCCGGCCTCGTCGGCGGCGGCTATGAGTGCTGTGAAGTTCACATCGACCGTGATATCTGTCTCCCCCGGTGCCGTCAGTGGATCGGGACCAAGGTGATGAGCCCGATACGTGCGTAGCGTCCCCATCGTACGCCTGGGCAACAATCCCTCGGCAGTTTCTCCGTA